>CANHRW010000075.1 GCA_947462865.1 Bacteroidota bacterium
AAAACCAGCTTCAATAGCTTTTACAGAGCCTCCCATTTCGTCTATTTGTCGAATATATGCCCATGCTTTTTGTTCAATTTCATCAGTTAAACTTTCAACCATATAAGAACCAGCCATAGGGTCTACTGAATCTACCACTCCACTTTCAAAGGCAATAACTTGTTGGGTTCTGAGTGCCGTTCTGGCGGCAGCTTCTGTTGGTAAACTCAAGGCTTCATCAAACCCATTGGTATGTAAACTTTGGGTCCCCCCCATTACCGCAGAAAGGGCTTGTAGTGTAACCCTCACAATATTGTTTTCAGGTTGTTGCGCTTGTAATGTTGAACCACCTGTTTGGGTGTGAAACCTCAACATCATGGCTTTGGGATTGGTTGCCCCAAGGTCTTTGGCTATTTGAGCCCACATTCTTCTGGCTGCTCTGAATTTGGCTACTTCTTCAAAAAAATGGTTGTGCGCATTAAAGAAAAATGAAAGTCTTTGCCCAAACACATTGATATCCATGCCTTTTTCTATGGCAGCCTGAGCATAGGCTTTTGCATTTGCCAAGGTAAATGCGATTTCTTGAACAGCTGTAGAACCGGCTTCTCTAATGTGATAACCACTAATTGAAATGGTATTCCATTTGGGTACTTCTTTGCTGCAATACTCAAAAATATCTGTAATGAGTTTCATGCTAGGCTGAGGCGGATATATATAAGTTCCTCTGGCAGCATACTCTTTTAAAATATCGTTTTGAATGGTTCCTGATATTTTCTTTAAATCGGCACCTTGTTTTTTGGCCAAAGCAATGTAAAAAGAAAGCAAAGTTGATGCCGTTGCATTAATGGTCATACTGGTGGTGATATCTTGGAGCTGAATGCCATCAAAAAGAATCTCTATGTCTTTTAAACTGTCTATGGCCACTCCTACTTTACCTACTTCACCTTCAGCCATTAAGTGGTCACTGTCATAGCCAATTTGAGTAGGCAAATCAAATGCTACACTTAAGCCCATTGTACCATTTGCCAGTAAATATTTATACCGTTTATTGCTCTCTTCTGCTGTGCTAAATCCAGCATACTGGCGCATGGTCCACAATTTACCACGGTACATATCTGGCTGAACTCCTCTGGTGTATGGGAATTCGCCGGGCATCTCGCACCTATTAGTTGATTCGGTATAAACCGTTTTAATTTCTATACCTGCATCTGTTTCTATTTTCTTTTCCATGATTGATATTAGGTATAAATTAATTCGAATTCTTTCTTTAAAAATTTCAATCCTCTGTTAGTTGGGTCTTCCGAAAGGGTGCTGACTTTTTCAATGATATTTTTACTCAAATCAAAACCTGACCCATCGGCATCTAATTCTCTAGCTGTTATATTAATCAAGCCTAGTAATTCTTGTTTGATTTGTTGGATCAACTCCCATGATTGAGCTGAGATATACAATTGCTGTGAAACATTGTGGTTGAATTCGGCTTGTAATTCTTGAACAAGGGCTTGTTTGAGTTGATTGACAGTCAATTCTGGCCTAAACACCCTTACAACCAATTGGTCAAGACTGACACGCTCTAGTAACAAAATGCACCTTTCGTAAGCTTGTAATTGAATGGGCAACAATGTTTTGCTTTGTTCCTTTTTGAATGTCAACATGCGGTTACGGTGTTCTGCCTCAAAAAAAAGTTTGTATTGCCTTTGCGATAGGAAAAAAACAACCAATGAAGGCAAAACATATTTGCAGATTTCTAACAAAATGGAAAGGTATTCGTTCATGTGTAGAATTTTGTTTCGAAAATAAGGCAAAACAATGAACAACGCTTAAAATGTTTTTTTAATTAGATAAGTGACATTTTAAATGTGTATAGGTTCAGAAAAAAAGAATTTAAAGGCAGATTTTATAGTAGATTCGTAAGTATAGAAATGGCAAAGAAGAACATAGATAATAAAGTGATTATAACGGATGCGGAGGCTCCTTTTGATCTAGACAACACAGCTGCAAATAATCCTGAACCAAGCACCCCTCAAACAAAAAAAGAAATCAAACCTTTTCGTTTTCTAAAAAACGAAAGGATTGTAAAATCTATAGGTTTGTTTTTTATTTTTTTATCTGTGGTTGTACTGCTGTCTGCACTTTCTTTTTACACAACATGGCAAGTAGATCAAAGTTTAATCAAAGGAACTTCTTGGGGCAGCTTGTTAATAGGCAATCCTGAAATGAGCAATAATTTATTAGGCTTGTTGGGAGCTTGGATAGGCTACTTACTCATTTACAAAGGTTTTGGAATGGCTTCCTTTGCTTTTGTTATAATTTTATTTGCATTAGGAGTGGTATTGGTTACCCAAACCGAACCAATTCCTGTAGGCAAAACACTCAGATACAGCTTTTTTGCTGGTATTTGGATTGCCATTGCATGTGGTTTTATTTTCCCCAATTACCCATTAATGGGAGGATCATTTGGCTATTTTGGCGCCCAATACTTCACTATGCTTATGGGCTCAACGGGAACACTTTTAGGAATCGTATTGTATGCATTGGTTTTTTTGGTTGCCGTTTTTAACATTAATTTCTACACAAAACAAGAGATAGTACCTGAAGCAGCTTCCTCAGATTTAAAGAAGGACTTGCCCATAAACAATATAAATACAGAAGCTGTTCATTTGGCAAATGCAATTGTACCTGAAGAAACATTAGAAAACCCTGCTATTGAAATGGCAGAAGATTCAATGCCTGAAACTGAATTTCCTGAGGAATTAACGGCCGATGAAATTGAAATACCCGAAGAAAGCATTGAAATTGAACCTGAACCTTTTATAGAACCTGAATTAACCGAATTACCTGTTGAATTAACGCCTGAAACCGATTTGCAACCCATTACAACTGGCAGTGGATTGGTTGTAGAAGTTCAAGAAATTGATGAAGAAGAAGCAATAGCTGATACAACAACCCGAAACCATTTTGGAATTGATGAGCCATATGACCCTACTTTAGAATTCAGTCATTATACCTACCCGCATCTTGACTTGTTAAATGAGTACGGAGACAATAAAGCCAAAGTAGAAAGTGCAGAATTGAGCGAGAAAACAAGAATGATTGAAGACACGCTTAAAAACTATGGCATTGGCATTAAGAAAATATCGGCAACTATTGGACCCACTGTTACTTTGTATGAAATTGTACCCCAAGACGGTGTCCGAATTGCCAAAATTAAAAACTTAGAAGATGATATCGCGCTCAGCTTAGCCGCTCTGGGAATACGAATCATTGCTCCAATACCTGGCAAAGGAACCATTGGCATTGAAGTACCCAACTTAACACCGGCAATGGTTTCTATCCGTTCAGTGCTGGCTTCTCCAAAATTTGTAAATGCTGATATGGATTTACCTGTAGCCTTTGGTAAAACCATTTCAAATGAAGTTTTTGTGACCGACCTCGCAAAAATGCCTCACTTGTTAATGGCAGGAGCAACTGGACAGGGGAAGTCTGTTGGTCTGAATACCTTGTTGGTTTCTCTTTTGTACAAAAAGCATCCTTCACAAATTAAATTTGTATTGGTTGATCCTAAAAAAGTAGAACTCAATATTTATAAAACCATTGAAAGGCACTTTTTGGCTAAAATTCCCGGAGACCAAGAAGCCATTATTACCGATACCAAATTGGTGGTTCATACCCTCAATAGTTTGTGCAAGGAAATGGACGACCGTTATGATTTATTAAAAGACGCTCAGGTTAGAAATTTAAAAGAATACAATGCCAAATTCTTGAGCAGAAGATTGCCACCTACCGACAAAAACAAACACCGTTTTTTACCCTATATAGTAGTAGTGATAGATGAGTTGGCCGATTTAATGATGACCGCAGGCAAAGAAGTTGAGTTGCCTATTGCACGTTTGGCGCAGTTGGCAAGAGCAATCGGGATTCATTTAATCTTGGCAACACAGCGTCCTTCTGTAAATATTATAACAGGTACTATCAAAGCCAATTTCCCTGCTAGGGTTGCCTTCAGAGTGTCTCAAAAAATTGACTCAAGAACCATTTTAGATGCAAATGGCGCAGATCAATTGATAGGTAAAGGGGACATGTTGTTTAGCAATGGCAACGACCTTATCCGATTACAATGTGCATTTGTAGACACCCCAGAAGTTGAAAAAATTACTGGATTCATAGGCAATCAGAGTGGAAATGAGCCTTACTTATTGCCATTGGTTCAAACCGAAAATGAAGATTCAGGCCCAAGTGAAGGTTTTGACAGCAGCAACAGAGACGATTTGTTTGAAGAAGCTGCCCGACTCATTGTTTTGCATCAACAAGGATCAACTTCATTGCTTCAAAGAAAATTGAATTTGGGTTACAACAGAGCTGGAAGATTAATTGACCAATTAGAAAAAGCGGGAATTGTGGGCTCATTCAAGGGATCAAAAGCAAGAGAAGTGCTTGTTCATACAGAATTAGAGCTTGAAGAAGTACTAAAGGCATTGCGTTAACCCAAAAATAACCCACCAGTTTGGGTCTTTGAAACTTTTATACACATATTTGTAAGGTGAAAAAATCAATTTTATTCCTCATTACCCTGCTTTTCAGCGCTGGTTTATTTGCACAAACCCCTAAAAAAAATGAAGCTGAAACATTGATGGAGCGTATCAGCAAGCGCTACAAGGCATTTAAAACCATGAAGGCCGACTTTAGTTATGCCATTGAAAGCAGGCAAAACAAAAACACCGAAAAGCAAAAAGGACAGATTTTAATCAAAGGCAATAAATTCAAATTAGACATTGCTAACCAATTGATTATTTGCGACAACAAAACTGTTTGGACTTACAGCAAAGAAATAAACGAAGTGCAAATCAGTAAATACGACTCAAAAACCAATGCAGTCAGGCTAGACGACTTATTTACAATGTATAGCAAAGGCTTTTTGTACAAGCTGCTAGATAAAAAAAATGAACCAGGAAAAGAAATTGTGGTAGTTGAATTGACCCCGAAAGACAAAAAGAAAAACTTTTTTAAAATAAAAGTAACTGTAGACAAAACCAATCAAACCATTCTTAGTTCTCAGGTTTTTGACAAAAGCGGCACCATACATACCTATTCTGTCATCAATCAAGTTCCTAATCTTATTTTTAAAGACAACCAATTTGGCTTTGACACCAAACAATATCCAGGTTGCGAAGTGGTAGACTTGAGGTAATTTAAAAACCTCCCCCTACATCAATTTTTACTGGACTTTGTGGTTCTGTTGGAATTTCTTCAACAGTGCCTTTAATCGTTAATACAACTGAACCGTTATCCGCATTTGAGTATACGGTAATGCCCTTACCAAATTTTCCTTTGTAAGAACCTGGATTGTAAATGGCTTTTATTTTACTTTTCTGACCAGGCATTATGGGTTCTTTGGGCCATTCTGGGGTAGTACATCCACACCCAGGTTGAACATTAGACAATACCAAAGGTGCATTTCCTTTGTTTGTAAAATTAAATTCATGAGAAACTGACTTCCCTTGATAAACTTTACCAAAATCATGGGTTACGAATTCAAAATCAATGATTGCTTTGGCATCTGATTTTTTAGATTGTGCATGCAATAAACCTGAAACAACCATTAATAAAAAGAAACAAATTTTTTTCATATGCGTTCAATTTAGTTCATAAAAAAAGCCCCGCAATGCTACGGGGCTTTCATTGAAATATCAAATTATTTTACATCACCCGGAACAGTCTCTTTTGGCTTAACCTCACCTTTTAAATAAAGAATGATGGTAGAAGTTTTGGCATTACTCATAACAGTAACACTTTTTGTAAATTGACCAGGTGCGGCAGCATTAAATGTTGCTTTCACAAAACCTGTTTTACCTGGCTTGATTGGTTCTTTAGTCCACTCAGGGGTTGTACAACCACAACTTGCAGATGCATTGGTAATAATTAAAGGCGTTTTACCTGTGTTTTTAAAATTGAAAGTATAACTGGCAGGAATTCCCTGTGGTATTGCCCCAAAATCATGAGTTTCTTTATCAAATTTAATTTCTGTCTGATTTTCTGCAGGAGTAGTTTCAGGTTGAACTGTTTGTGCAGTTGAAGCGAAGAACATGCCAATTGTAAATGATGCTAATAAAATTAACTTTTTCATATGATTGATTTTTTATATTGTGTTTTACAAAATTCGATACCAGACTTTCTTTTTAAAACAAAGCCCATCTGTTACTATCAAATCCTGTTCCAAAATTACCTTAATTGCTGACTTTTCAAAAAAAATCTATCTTAAAATAATACTAATTTATTTGAAGCTTATTTTTCTGAATCAATTAATTTAAAGGGCAAAGCCTTATTTTTACGAACTAATTGCATTTACTCAAATTTGAAATGTCCTGCATTTCAGAAATAGGTTAACAAACATGAACAAACAAGAAATCTTAAATGATTACAGGATAGCCTTCCAAAGTAGGCTTGCAAGTTTATTGGGCAGAAAAGAGGTTTTAACCGGAAAAGCCAAGTTTGGAATTTTTGGAGATGGCAAAGAGCTCCCTCAAATTGCAATGGCTAAATTTTTTAAAGAAGGCGATTTTAGAAGTGGTTATTACAGAGACCAGACTTTCATGATGGCCGCTGATTTATTAAGTGTTCAAGCATTTTTTGCGCAATTGTATGCCCACACCGATATAGCTGCTGAACCAGCAAGTGCTGGCAGAATGATGAACGGACACTTTGGTACTCGTTTATTGGATGATGATGGAAATTGGCTTTCGAGTAAAAATACCAAAAATTCATCTTCAGACATCTCTCCTACTGCAGCTCAAATGGTTCGATTAGTAGGCTTGGGCTTGGCTTCAAAATATTACAGGGCCAATCAGGAACTAATAGGACCCAACTCATTTTCGGAAAATGGCAACGAGGTAGCCTGGGGTACAATTGGAAATGCAAGTAGCAGTGAAGGCCATTTTTTTGAAGCCATTAACGCGGGTGGTGTTTTACAAATTCCTATGATTGTTTCTGTTTGGGACGACCAATATGGCATTTCTGTTCCTGCCAAATACCAAACAACCAAAGAAAGCATCTCAGAAATTTTAGCAGGTTTTCAAAGAACTGCAGATAAACCTGGCTATGAAATTTTTGTAGTCAACGGATGGGATTACCCTGCCTTATTAGCAACCTACGAGAAAGCTGCAAAAATAGCCAGAGAAGCGCATGTACCTTGTTTGGTTCATGTAAAAGAATTAACCCAACCGCAAGGCCATTCAACATCTGGGTCTCATGAACGCTACAAGAGCAAAGAAAGACTTGATTGGGAAAGTGAAAATGATTGCATGGTTAAATTCAAAGAATGGATTTTATTGGAGGGCTATGCAAATACGACTGAATTGGCTCAAATAGAAGATGAGGCAAAAATTCATGTAAATGTATCTCGTAAAAATGCATGGGAGGCCTATTTAAATCCAATTAAAAACGAAGTTGATGCCTGCAAAACTTTGATTGAGAGCTTAGGAGCCGTTTCGACACAAGGCCATGAAATCAATACAATTGCTGAACAATTAGGAAACATCAATGAGCCAATACGCAAAGACATAGCTGTAGCCATTAACCATGCATTGCGATTGACCTATGGCTCTAATTCTTCAGAACGCAATTCACTTGTTTCGTTTAAATTGAATTTCTTAAACAACAATTTAGACAAATACTGCTCTAACCTTTACTCTAGTTCTGCAAACAGTGCAATGAAAGTGAACGAAACCAAACCTATTTACTCAGAAAATAGTAAAATGGTAGACGGTAGAGAAATTTTAGTTGCCTATTTTGACCATTTATTAGGCAATGACCCAAGGGTATTTGCTTTTGGAGAAGATTTAGGAAAAATTGGAGATGTAAACCAAGGATTTGCAGGATTGCAAGAAAAATACGGGGAGTCGAGAGTTTCAGACACCGGCATTAGGGAGCTAACTATTATTGGACAAGGATTGGGTGCCGCATTAAGAGGGTTGAGACCCATTGCCGAAATTCAATACTTGGATTATTTATTATATGGCTTGCAACCCTTGAGTGATGACCTTGCAACATTGCAATACAGAACAAAAGGAGGCCAAAAAGCACCACTAATTGTGAGAACACGTGGCCATAGATTGGAAGGAATTTGGCATTCTGGATCACCAATTGGCATGATCATTAATGCCTTGAGAGGCATGTATGTTTGTGTACCCAGAAACATGACACAAGCTGCTGGAATGTACCAAACGTTGATGCAAGCAGATGAACCAGCTTTGGTGATTGAATGTTTAAACGGCTACCGCATTAAAGAAGTTTTACCAGATAATATTGGCAACTATACTGTACCTCTGGGTAAAATTGATGTTTTACAAGCAGGTAAAGACCTTACTATTGTTTCATATGGTTCAACATTAAGGGTGGTTCAAGATGCTGCTAGACAATTAGAAGAGTTGGGGATTTATTGCGAAATCATAGACATACAAACCTTGATTCCTTTTGACATACATCAAGAGATTGCACTTTCAGTTCAAAAAACAAATAAGTTATTGGTAGTTGATGAGGATGTTCCTGGCGGGGCAAGCGCATTTATTCTTCAACAACTCATAGAAAATCAGGATATCTGGAAGTATTTAGATTCAAAACCCCAGACATTAACGGCCAAAGACCACCGTCCAGCTTACGGAACTGATGGCGATTACTATAGCAAACCTTCTTGTGAAGACATTTTTGAAAAAG
>CANHRW010000076.1 GCA_947462865.1 Bacteroidota bacterium
CAATCATTTTACAGATGATCCTGCTTTTGACCCTAAATTGAATCTTACCTTTAACAAAGTTCAACACCGTGAAGTAAACGCAGCATTGAGCAATACGTTTGGGTTTGGTGGTCACAATGCTTCGGTAATCATCAAAAAATTTACGAAGTAATTTGCGTTTTAAAGATTTGATGTTTGCGATATGGCCCTTTGTTAACAAGGAAAAAAGGGTCCTCTCTAAACAAATCAAACAAATTACTGGTTTTTTCCCTGCAAGCTTACATTGTTATGAGCAAGCACTCAGGCACCATTCTGCCTCAAGAGCCATTCATCAAAACGGTTCTAGAGATAGTAACGAAAGGCTTGAATACCTTGGTGATGCCATGTTAAATGCAGTAGTTGCAGAATACCTCTTCAAAAAATTTCCTTACCAAGACGAAGGTTTTTTAACCCAAATGCGGTCTAAAATTGTCAGCAGAGAAAGCCTGAATGAACTTGCATTAAAAATTCAGCTCAACAAATTGGTGGTTTACGACAAAAGAACCATGCAAAACCTGACTTTACGCAACAGTATATTTGGCAATGCATTGGAAGCCTTTTTAGGAGCTATTTTTTTAGATGGTGGCTTTTATACTTGCAGGAAATTTATCCTAGAAAAACTGATTAAATTCCACGTAGATGTAGACAAGTTGCAGCGTACAGAAACCAATTTCAAAGGCCGCTTAATTGAGCAAGGTCAGAAAGAAGCTGTACCTGTTGAATTTTTAACCGAAGAGAACACCATTGGGAAGCAAAAAATATTTGTTGTTAGCGCGGTATACAACAACCAAATCATTGGATTGGCCGAAAACCTAAACAAGAAAAAAGCTGAGCAACTTGCCGCACAAAAGGCACTTGAAAAATTGGCTCAAATGCCCAATGCCCAAGCTTCTAATTTTGATTCAAAGCAGCTTCAGGATAATTAATTTGGGTTAAAAACAAACCCTGTGGCGGTACTGATTGTCCTGCTTTTGAACGATTTTTACTTTCTAAAATAGCTCTAAAATCAGATGTGTTT
This sequence comes from Bacteroidota bacterium, assembly GCA_947462865.1. Classification (GTDB taxonomy): domain Bacteria; phylum Bacteroidota; class Bacteroidia; order UKL13-3; family UKL13-3; genus CAISCU01. The sequence continues at coordinate 1,037 of CANHRW010000076.1, forward strand.
ATTTTACCTAAGCCTACATCTACAAGGGTACCAACAATAGCTCTTACCATATTCCTTAAAAAACGGTTGGCAGTAATTTCAAATACCAATTTGTCTCCTGGTTTTTGTAGCCACAAAGCATGGCTAATATTGCAATCAAATGTTTTGACTTGGGTTTTAACCTTACTGAAACATTCAAAATTTGTGTATTCAAGCAGTAATTTTGCAGCCTCATTCATAGCATTTACATTCAATTGAGGTGTGTAAATCCAACACAGGTCTCTTTCAAAAGGAGTTGGTTTAGTAGCAATGATATAATTGTATGTTCGGGCAATGGCATCAAACCTGGCATGCAAAGTAGGTGTTACCAATATTATTCTTTGAATAACAATATCTGCAGGTAGCAGCGCATTGAGTTGGTAACTTATTTGGCTTGTTTCAATTTCAAAATCAATGTCAAAATGAGCAAAATATTGAGAGGCATGAACGCCAGTATCGGTTCTGCCACACCCAGTAATTGAGGTTGGACTTTTTAACAAAACAGCTAGTTTATCTTCTATAGTAGCCTGCACTGATGAGGCATTGTCTTGAATTTGCCATCCGTGATATGCTTGGCCATGAAATGCCAGTTCAATAAAATAGCGCATAAGAAACTTAGTTGAGACCCTTCTCTTGAACTTTTTGTTGTATCAAGCTCTTCAATTCATCTACCCTGTGTTTCCAGGTATTTTGCTTGCTAATTTCTACCAATTGGTTTTTCCTTTCTTCGGTAAAATTATTGAGTGCTAAATCTATTTTTTGAAGAAATTCTTGGTGGTTATCTGCCAATTGAATTGAATCCTGAAACGATCGAATATCATCAGAAAAATTAGTAGAGACAACAGGTAAACCTAAAGCGAGATATTCATTTATTTTGAGCGGATAAATGCTCTCCGTTAATTGGTTTTTTAAGAATGGAATGATGGCACAATCTGCATGGCATAAATAATCTTTGAGTTCGTTTATTGGCCTTGATCCTGTAAAAATAATATTTGGTAATTGTGACAATCCAAACTCATCTATGTCAGCTTGTTCATATAAACCCACAAAAACCAAATAGTCATGTGGATGATTGGTGGCAATTTCATATAGCAATTGGTAGTCAATTCTAAGTTTACTGAGTTTGCCTGTAAACATAATTAACTTGCCTTTTAAGTGGGTTATTTCCTTTGGTTTAGGCGGCTTAGGGCTTGGTATATAAAATAAATTAGGATCTGCAGCATTGGCTATGCGAAATACTTGTTTCCCGTATTTTGCTAAGTTTTTGCATAATGAGAATGAACTAGCCACTACCAAATCTGATTGTTCTACTGCAATTTTTTCCATTCGAATACCATGTTTGGCAATATATCCCTCCTGAGAAATGTCATCGCTAGACCGGTAAATTTTTAGAAGTGGCTGTAAACAGTTTTTAGGAATCACATTGTAATAAGTAGGCAAAAAAGAATTGAAAAAAACATAGCGCTTAATGCCGTAGTCTTTGATAACTTTTTTTAATACATCTGCCACTAAGCCATTGTTGTAAACAGCCATCCAATCATAGAATTTACCATCTGGAATAAAATTGATAGGTAAACTCATTCTGGGCGTCACTGAGGTAAATTTTATGCCGTCAATTGCAACTTCATGGTAAATATTCTTGCCAAATAAAATGGCATCTTTACGTGTCGAATTGGGATCAATTTTTTTGAGCTTTAAAACATCCTTAAATGAGAAGGGTTTGTCTATGTAAAACACCCTCTGATTTTTTGCAAATTCCTTGGCAATACTCAACGTAGATGAATTGAGTGTATTGTCCCATCGGGCCAAACCTAAAATAATGAGGTCGTAATCTTGAGCCATGTATTGCTAGTGTGCTTAAATCATTGGTAAATTGTTAAATAATATTGAGTATTCCAAAGTTCTGTCCAATTTTTTTAGGTTTTTTTAAGGTTTTTAAGTTTTAATTCAATCTTCAATAGAACCGTTTGGTTGTAATTTGGCCTAATAACTTAGGCAATATCTTAACAAATACTGTCGTTTTTTATTAATATTGAAGCATTATTTTAGACCCTATACAAATTTTCATGCAAGAATTTTTAATCAAAGATTTAGCCTCTCAAGAAGGAAACGAAGTTACACTCAAAGGATGGGCAAGCAATAAAAGAGAAGGCAAAGGTTTGGCTTTTGTAATTTTAAGAGATGGTACAGGCTGGTGTCAGTGTGTAGTTGCTCAAGAAACAGTAAGTGAAGACTGTTTTGAAGAAGCTAAAAAAGTGAGCTTGGAAACCTCACTTGAAATTACCGGAAAAGTTGTAAAGGACGAAAAACAAATAGGTGGATACGAAATTCAAGTAAGTAACTTGCATATCATTGGTCATTCAACTGATTACCCTATTGCAAAAAAAGAACATGGGGTAGATTTCTTAACAGACAACAGGCATTTGTGGCTCAGAAGTCAGAGACAATGGGCTATCATGCGCATTAGAAACCGCATTATATTTGCCATACACGAGTTTTTTCAGAAAGATGGTTTTGTGCAAATGGACGCACCTATTTTTACTGGCAACGCTTGCGAGGGTACTTCAAATTTATTTGAAACAGATTTTTATGGAGATCCTGCTTACTTAAGTCAAAGCGGGCAGTTGTATGGTGAAGCAATGGCCTTTTCATTGGGTAAAATATACACCTTTGGGCCAACCTTCAGAGCAGAAAAATCAAAAACAAGAAGACATTTGAGCGAATTCTGGATGATAGAACCAGAAATGATTTTCCATGATATTTTTGATAACATGGATTTAATTGAGCGCTTTTTAAGAGCAGTGGTAACTGCTGTTTTAAACGATTGCGAAAAAGAACTGGAAGCAGTAGGCAGAGATACTGCAATACTAAAAAACATCATCAAACCATTTCCAAGACTTACGTACGATGAAGCGGTTAAAATTATCAAAGGTGAGGTAAATGTAAACGGCAAAAATGCAATTCAATCTTTGGAAGAAGAATTGGTAATTGTCAACAATAGAATAGCGGCTATTTTAGAAGAAATTCAAACCAGAGAAGAAAAAATTAAAACACCTGGTATGAAAAAGGGTGAAATTGGTTTCAATCAGGCGCAAATAGACAAACTCAAACAAGAACTAGCCGATTTAGAAGAACAAAATAGAAACATACCTCAATGGTTAAACAGTGCCAAAAATTTTGAGTATGGCAATGATTTTGGAGGTTCTGATGAGACCGTTTTAACCCGCTTGTTTGATGTGCCAATTATGGTTTACAATTGGCCACATGAAGTAAAAGCTTTTTACTTAAAAAGAGACCCTAACGACAGCCGATTTGCACGTGGTGTAGACACCTTGGCTCCGGAGGGTTACGGAGAAATAGTGGGTGGTGGAGAAAGAGAAACTGATGTAAACTTATTGATTGATAAAATCAAAGAACACCAATTGCCAATGGAAGCTTTTGAATGGTATTTAGATTTACGTCGATATGGCACAGTGCCTCATGCAGGTTTTGGATTGGGCTTAGAAAGATTGGTCACTTGGGTATGCAAATTGCCGCATGTGAGAGAGAGCATTCCATTTCCTAGAATGTATGGCAGGTTATTGCCATAATAGTGATCGATGAACCTGAACAAGAATTTATTACTTACATACCTCTTACTTGGACTGTTTTGTTTGCATTCCTTTAAGATTGTTGCACAAGCATCCAGATTGGAGCGCTGTATCAATTGGGGATACAAAATTATAGAAGGCGATACAGCCAAACACAAAAAGAGCTTTTTAATACTATTGCCCATTTGGGGGGTTTCCCCTGAAACTGGATGGCAGTTGGGTTTGTCATCGGGCTTTGTCATGCGGTTAAGCAACGATAGTATAACCAGACCCTCTCTGGCCAGATTAAATTGGCAATTTACAGAGTTTAAACAATTGAGTATTCGGCCAACAATTGATTTATTTTTTAAACAGAATACCTATTATTTAAAAGGACAATTTGTTTACAACGATTTCAATGAATATTTCTGGGGTATTGGCAATCAAACACCAGATATAGATAAAGAACAAAACGAGTTCAAACAAATGAAATTAAATTTTCGTTTGCTCAAACAAAACATAAAAGGTTTGTATATAGGCCCACAATTGCAGTACGAAAAATTGTTTCAAATGGAACTTGGCCCTAAATACTTCAATCAAGCAATTCCTGGTTTACGTGGTTTTGAAAGTTTTGGACTTGGATTGGTATTGGTGTATGATAACCGTGACGAAATTTTTTACTCTAAAAAAGGATCTTATATTGAAATTTCAGGTTTGTGGCAAAACAAAAATCTGGCTGGACAATACAGTTACGAAAATTATTTTATTGATGCCCGACATTTCAAACAACTGTGGAAAGACAATGTGTTGGCATTTCAATTCTTGGCCAATTTTAACAATGGCAACATTCCATACAGACAACTCGCTACTTTGGGCAACGAAAACTACATGAGAGGCTACTACAATGGCCGGTACAGAGACAAACACCTCTTTAGCTTTCAGACCGAATTAAGAACCGTTATTTGGGGCCCATTGGGCGCTGTATTGTTTGGCGGATTGGGCAATGTCGGCAATACAATTGCTGATTTGTCGACGCATATAAAACCCAATTATGGATTGGGAATTCGAGGAGTTTTACTCAGAAAAGACCATATCAATTTTAGAATTGATTGGGGGTTTGGGGAAGAAAAGAACAAAGGCCTATACCTTACACTTCATGAGGCGTTTTAAACTACCTATAATAGCGTAATTGCGGTATTATTAATCGTTTGCGAACTTGTGATACAGGTGCAACAAAATACCATCTTTTAAACCTGTATTGGCAGGCGCTTGAATGGTAGTTATATTGGCCCAATTTAAAATACGTAAATAAATATCTGCTGACACGTCTATGATATCGGCCCTATCTGGATTTAATTTCAGTTGTTCAATTCTTTCTTGTACAGCCATCTTAGAAACTTTTCTGTGAAAACGTTTAAGTTGTTCAGCTGTAAATACGGCGCCATTTGAACCTTCATTGATGAGGTGTGCAATTTTATTGATGGTACCGCTCGTTACAATGGCTTCTATTGGATGAAAACCTGCTGTTTTATGCTGTACCCAATGCTCAATGGTTTGCCAAGTTTTTTCTTTAACCGCTCCATCTATGGCGCGCACAGTACCCAAATCAAACGATACAGAATTGATGATTTTACAATTACTAATGAGTGTCATTTCGGTACTACCTCCTCCCACATCAATGGTTAAATAGTTTTTGTCTTTTTGAAACAAATGTTGAACCGAATTCAATATCAGTTCACTTTCTTTTTTACCATTGATAATTTGTATTTTTAAACCCAATTTTTCTTGAACCAAATTGGCTAATTTTTCACCATTCTTTGCTTCTCTCATAGCTGATGTAGCACAGGCCATGTAATGGTCAACCTCAAAAGCTTCCAACATGAATTTATAGGCTGCCATGGCCTTCAAAAACATTTTTCTTTTGTCTTTGCTAATGTGTTTGTCTTTAAAGGCATCATCGCCTAAACGTACCGGAATGCGAACAAATTCAACTTTTTTAAATGGCTCTTTCCCTGGGTCGTTTTCTACTGTTCGTACAATTTGTAAACGAACTGCATTTGAACCTATATCAATTGCTGCTAATTTCATAAACGTTTACTTTAGCCACCTCAATAACCAAGGTAGCTTGTTTATTTTTAAACGGAAATAATGTGTTTTACCCGATCCAAAACTCTTGAAAAATCTAGCAATACCTGGTATTTCAGAACCTTCAAAATCCAATAACATTTGATGTTCTGCAAATTGCATAATCACATGGTCAAATAAATAATGCATGGCTCCCATTTCTCTGCCCTTGTGCGATGCATTGCCTAAAATAAATACAATTCTACCTTTGTTCAAAATAAATGCAGCAGATGCCACCATAGCGCCATTTGCTTCAAAAACACCTTTTACCAACAATTTATTTTGCATATTTAGTTCAGTAAATAAATGCGCCAATAGTTTGTAATGCTTAGACTGAACTCCTTTGGTAACATGTCCTTTATTGGATTGGTAAAATGCAATGGCTTGTTCTGCTGAAATGCCTTCAATACCCAAACCCATTTTCTGCGCTTTTTTGATGTTTCTTTTGGCTTGGCTGCCATAAGCCTTATAAATTTTTGCGTAAGGCTTGTTCAAACCTAACAAATAATTTTTGGCTTTTTTTATGTGGTAGTGCAATGCAATTGCGCCATTGCTTTCGTTTAACTGAATAGCCGTAAAACGGAAATGCGCAGGTATAGCTTGTATGAATGCTTGCAACAGTTCAGCGTCTGGTACAGATTTAGAAAATACGCCCAATTGTTGGGTAAAAAAAGGTTGATACAAATACGCAAATCCCCATTTTTTGTGATGGGTCAATGGCATTACCGCATCGTAATCGTTCAGAACCAATGCATGCCAATTCGGGCTTACACAGTTTAAATACCAACTGTAGGCATATACCAAAGAAAAGTGGGATTGTTCAATGCACAAATCCCACTTTTTTTGATCAATTTCTTGGTGTTGAATGAATTTTATCAACGCAATGTTTTACTAAAATGGTAAATCATCGGTTGTGTTATCTGGCGTATACGGAGGTTCAGGATCTGCGTGAAAGGTATCGCTTGAAGAATATCCACCACCTTGGCTAGCAGGTCCATTTGCCTCAATTTTCCAAGCTCTAATGTCCGTGTACCACCTGCCATTGTATTCTCTCGATTCAATGTTGAGTGAGGCTTTGATTTCAGTGCCTTGAGGAAATTTTTTTAACTCTTGCACCTTTTCGTTCATTACACTCATACAAATTTTTCTTGGGTAGTTGTCTAATGTTTCTACAACAAATTCTTGTTTTGACCAAGGTTTACCAGCTTTACTTTGTCCGCCAGTTTCAGGCATCACCTGAATAATTTTACCAATAATGTCTAATGCCATAACTACTATTCTTTATTTCGTTTTACAAATTACAAAAAATCAAAGTGCTTTCTGCAATTTTCTTATTTTTTTACTGCAATGCTCAATTCTGTGAGCTGTTTTTCGGCAATTTCAGAAGGTGCATCAATCATTAAATCGCGGCCCGAATTGTTTTTAGGGAAAGCAATAAAATCTCTGATTGAATCTGCACCACCAAACAATGAGCACAACCTATCAAAACCAAAAGCAATGCCTGCATGTGGAGGTGCACCATATTCAAACGCATTCATTAAGAACCCAAATTGGGCCTGTGCTTCATCAGGGCTAAAACCTAACAGCGCAAACATTTTTTGTTGTAGCTCTTTGTTGAAAATACGTACCGAACCGCCACCTACTTCTACTCCATTAATGACCATGTCGTAAGCATTGGCTCTTGGGCTTTCATATGCTGCAGAAAGTTTACCTGCTGCTTGCAAGGCCAACATTTCATCTATTTGTGCCAAATCATTGGGTTTAGGCGAAGTAAACGGATGGTGCATGGCAAAGAACCTGCCTTCTTCTTCAAGGTATTCAAGCAAAGGAAAATCCATTACCCACAAACAAGAAAAAGTATTTTTATCTCTTAAACCCAGTTGGGTTCCCATTTCTAAACGCAGCTCGTTGAGGGCCTTACGGGTTTTGTGTTGTTC
>CANHRW010000077.1 GCA_947462865.1 Bacteroidota bacterium
AAATTTGATACAGCTGTTTATGAAACATTGCGCGGTTTTTATAGGCATTAATTAGTATCATTGTTTGACAAATTTTTAAAACAGCAATGGAACAGCAAACAACAATCAGACAAGTCATTACCAAATTTGCCATCATTTATGCATTGGCAATGATTGGCTTTGCATTGGTTTCCTATATTTTAGAGCAACCAAACAATTGGATTTTAAACACCCTTTCAATAGCAGCCAATATTGCTATTTTATTTTTTGGTTTAAAGACCCGTAAAAATGAAATAGAATCAGGCAATTTAACATATGGCCAAGGCGTAGGAACCGGTGTGGGTATTGTGGCCATTGGCGCCTTTATTTTAACTGTTTATACGCTCATATTCAATAATTTTATTGACCCAGAATACATGAATGCCATTATGCAAAAAACAAAAATAGATATGATGGAAAAAGGGATGTCTGATGAACAAATTGAAGGTGCAATGAAAATGACTGAAAAGTTCAAGAATCCTATTTTCAGTTCATTTATGACGTATTTTGGATCACTTTTTTTTGGTACTATTTTAACCCTGATTGTGGCTATTTTTACCAAGAATAATAAATCAAATAGCGAGGTACATGCTTAATTCTAACATTGATATTTCTGTTGTAATTCCGTTGTTTAATGAAGAAGAATCGCTTCCAGAGTTAATAGAATGGATTGAGCGTGTTATGTTAGCACACAATTATACCTACGAAATGCTCTTTATTGATGACGGAAGTACAGACCAGTCTTGGAAATTAATTGAAAGCCATCACCACAGAAATCCGTGTATTAGAGGTATCAAGTTTAGGCGCAATTATGGAAAATCAGCAGCTTTAAATGTCGGTTTTCACGAAACATCCGGTAAAGTTATTATTACTATGGATGCGGATATGCAAGACAGTCCAGATGAAATTCCTGCATTGTATAAAAAAATAACTGATGAAGGATTTGATTTGGTAAGTGGATGGAAGAAAAAAAGGTACGATCCAATTAGCAAAACCATTCCCACCAAGTTTTTCAATGCCGCAACAAGGTATATATCAGGCATACCACTCCATGATTTTAACTGTGGTTTAAAAGCTTACCGTTCAGATGTTGTAAAATCTATAGAGGTCTACAACGAAATGCACCGGTATATTCCAGTCATTGCAAAATGGGCAGGATTTAGAAAAATAGGAGAGCATGTTGTACAACACCGTGCCAGAAAATATGGCTCTACCAAATTTGGTGGAATATCCAGATTTATCAATGGTTTTTTAGACCTTTTAACCATCTTCTTTGTTTCAAAATTTGGCAAAAAACCAATGCACTTTTTTGGTGTTATGGGAACACTCATGTTCATGATTGGTTTTTCAAGTACACTATACATAGTCAGTGAAAAACTCTGGTTGGTATATACCGGAGACAATGTTGTCAGAAATATCACTGATCAGCCTTTATTTTATATATCATTGGTAGCTGTTGTAATTGGTGTACAGCTCTTTCTAGCCGGTTTTATTGGAGAAATGATTTCTCGCAATGCAACCGAAAGAAATGTATATGGCATTACCAAAAAATTAGGCATTGAAGGCTAAAAAAATTTTGATAGTTGGCCCAGCATGGCCGCTTAGGGGAGGTTTGGCTACCTATAACGAACGTTTATGTAGGGAATTTATTTCACAAGGTTTTGAATGTGAAATTCAAAGTTTCAGTTTGCAGTACCCCCATTTTTTATTTCCTGGTAAAACGCAGTATTCCACTGATCCAAAACCATTAGATATTACCATTCATGCAAGCCTCAACTCAATCAATCCATTCAATTGGTTCAGAGTTGCTCGGAAAATTAAAAAGGCAAATTTTGATTTAATTGTATTCCGCTATTGGATGAGTTTCATGGCCCCAGTATTTGGTACTTTAGCCCGTTTAATCAAGAGTCAAAACAACCAAGTAATTGCCATAGCCGACAACGTCATTTCTCACGAAAGAAAACCTTTTGAAAAGCAATTGGCACAATATTTCTTGAAAAGCTGTGATGCATTTTTAGCCATGTCAAAAGATGTGCAAGCGCAAGTTCAACAATTGCAGGCTGCAAAAAACTGTGTTTATGTGCCACATCCAATGTACGATATGTTTGGCGAAAAAATCAGCAAAGCCCAAGCACTGGAATTACTTGGGCTAGATCCTGCTTACAAGTATTGTTTGTTTTTTGGATTTATAAGAAAATACAAAGGCCTTCATCTATTACTAGATAGTTTTGCCCAGTTAGACAGGAAAGCACTAAAGCTAAAATTAATCATTGCAGGTGAATTTTATGAAGATGCTAGCCCCTATCACCAACAAATTCAAGAATTGAACTTGGCTGATGATATCATATTCAAGTCAGACTTTATCCCTAATCACCAAGTAGGACAGTATTTTTGTGCCAGTGATATAGTTGTACAAACCTATCTCACAGCTACACAAAGTGGGGTTACACAAATTGCTTATTTTTATGATATTCCTATGTTAGTTACAAATGTAGGTGGCTTGTCAGAATTGGTACCAGATAATTTAGTAGGCTTGGTTTGTGAGAAAAATCCCACTCAAATTGCGTCAAAATTGGAAAATTTCTTTCTCCAACAATTAGAACCTCAAATGAAACGGGCCATTCAGATAGAAAAAAAGCGCTTTACCTGGAATTACCTCAGCAGTGCCCTGTTGCAAATAGGAAACCTTCAATAGGTATTTGCTTTTATCCTAACAAGCACTATATTTGCACTCCCTTAAAAATAAATGTTTAAGGAGACTCAGAGAAAGGAGGTGCACAAATATGATCCAGATTAACGTAAAAGAAAATGAGTCTTTAGACAAAGCGCTAAAGAAATTCAAAAAGAAGTATGAGAAAACAGGAGTTGTTAAGGAATTACGTGCTAGACAACAGTTTGTTAAGCCATGTATCACTAAAAGACAACAAAAGATCCGTGCAGCTTACAAACTTTTCTTGCAACAACAAGCAAATAGCTAATCAAATAACTTAAAAAAATCGCGGTCTCCGCGATTTTTTTTTGCTTTAAAAACATAGAATTTGCAGCTTTCATAGATTTTTTTTAAATTGAGAAGGATTACCTGCCACATGGAACTACAACCCGCAATCAGTCAATTTTTAGATCAACTTAAATTTGAGAAGAAGTTTTCTAAACACACACTCATTGCGTATCAAAACGATTTAAGTCAGTTTCATACTTATTTAAACAGTGAATATCAAATCTCAGACTTAGCACAAATCAAACATCTGTTTGTGCGTTCATGGATTGCTCAATTTTTAGAAAAAGACATGAGCCCAAGATCGGTCAATCGGAAATTGTCAACCCTAAAATCTTTTTTTAAGTATGCCATGAGGGAACATTGGATAAACCTTGACCCAATGGCAAAAATACAAGGTCCAAAAGTAGGGAAGAAGCTGCCTGTGTTCATAGAAGAAAAAAACATGCAGCATTTATTGGATGATGTGGATATGAATCCAGAAGAAGCGCTCATCATACAATTGTTTTATTTTACAGGCATACGCTTAGCCGAATTGATTTCGTTAAAAGTAAATGCAATTGATTTTTACCGTCATCAAATCAAAGTATTGGGTAAAAGAAACAAAGAAAGAATCATTCCAATTACTGCAGAATTGGCAACCACTATCAAAAACTATCTCGAAATAAAACAGATCAGCCAAGCAGCTGTACACCCACTATTCCTTACCGAGAAAGGAAAGCCGCTTTATCCAAGGTATGTTTACGACATTGTCAAAAGAAACCTAAACCTGGTGAGTACATTACAAAAAAGAAGTCCACATGTACTCAGACACACTTTTGCAACCCATTTATTAAATGCTGGTGCAGACCTTAATGCAATCAAAGAATTACTAGGTCATGCAAATTTGGCTGCAACTCAAGTGTATACCCACAACAGTATTGAACGTTTAAAGTCAGTATACAAAAACAAACACCCAAGAGCATAATTCATTCACCATTCAATTATATAGCCATGCAAGTAGACATTCAATCCATCCATTTTAAAGCTGACAAAAAGCTCATTGAATTCATTTCACAAAAGGTTCAAAAAACAGAAACCTTCATTAGTAATGTAAGAAGTGCAGATGTTTATTTAAAATTAGAAGCCGATCAGGAAGGAGAAAATAAACTGGTTGAGATTAAGCTCAATTTAAATGGCAATCCTATTTTTGCCAAAGAACATGCCGTGAGTTTTGAAACTGCCACAGATAAAGTTTTGGATAAACTGGTGGCTCAAGTGAAAAAAATAAAAGAAAAAAGTCAAGAAAAATAGGTCATGTACCAACAACAAACAGGTTTAAATTTTAATTTCAAGCGCTTTTTTTACCTGTTAATTAGCATTTTACCTGTTTGTTGTGTACTTTTTTTTGATAATCTAAGATTTCACTTATTTTTGCCACGCTGTTACGCTTCCAACGTCTTTAACAGAATTATTTTTGCTGTCCTATTGCAATTATCCTGTAAAACGCTACATTTGCAGTCCTTTTTAGTTTAAAAGGCTAACAAAGTAGTTGTTCTTTGCAGATATTGATTTCGCTTTATCACCTTCAGTGGTGAATGGCCAGGCTTATGATATGAACAAAATTAGCCACTTTAGCTCAGCTGGTAGAGCAACTGATTTGTAATCAGTAGGTCGCTGGTTCGATTCCGGCAAGTGGCTCTAATTAAAAGTTCGGCTTTGAGCAAATCAATATCTTGTTAAGACGTTGTTCTTTAATTTTCGGGGAGATACCAAAGCGGCCAACTGGGACGGACTGTAAATCCGTTGTCTTACGACTTCAAAGGTTCGAATCCTTTTCTCCCCACACAGGTACCAAGAAAATGCGGGAGTAGCTCAGTTGGTAGAGCGACAGCCTTCCAAGCTGTAGGTCGCGGGTTCGAGCCTCGTCTCCCGCTCATCCAATCAAAATAAAATTTTGATTGCAGCAATTTAAAATCAATTACTCTTAGGAGTAGGTAACTGTAACCATTGCTAAGTTTTCAGTAAAAGAGATTTTACTGGAAACTTAAGCCGTTGTAGCTCAGTGGTAGAGCACTTCCTTGGTAAGGAAGAGGTCGGCAGTTCAATCCTGCTCAACGGCTCGGAACCGAGAAATTGAATTTTAAGGTGTTGTTAAGAAACTAAATATTAAAAACTAAATAAAAACTAAAACTATGGCTAAAGAAAAATTTGACCGCAGTAAACCGCACGTAAATATCGGTACTATCGGTCACGTTGACCACGGTAAAACAACTTTAACTGCTGCAATTACTAAGGTATTGTCAGATGCAGGTTTGTCAGAAGCTCGTTCTTTCGATTCTATCGACTCAGCTCCAGAAGAAAAAGAGCGTGGTATTACCATCAACACTGCACACGTAGAATACCAAACAGCTAATCGTCACTACGCACACGTAGATTGCCCTGGTCACGCCGACTATGTTAAAAACATGGTAACTGGTGCTGCTCAAATGGATGGTGCTATCTTGGTAGTAGCTTCTACAGACGGTCCTATGCCACAAACTCGTGAGCATATCCTTTTGGCTCGTCAGGTAGGTGTACCTCGTATTGTTGTATTCATGAACAAAGTTGACATGGTTGACGACGCTGAGTTGTTGGAAATCGTTGAAATGGAAATCCGTGAATTGTTAAGCAAATACGAATTCCCTGGTGATGAAATTCCAATTATCCAAGGTTCTGCTTTGGGTGGATTGAATGGCGATGCTAAATGGGTTGCTAAAATCATGGAATTGATGGATGCAGTTGATGCTTACATCCCTGTTCCTCCACGTGCAGTTGATCTTCCTTTCTTGATGCCAATTGAAGACGTATTCTCGATCACTGGTCGTGGTACTGTTGCAACTGGTCGTATCGAGCGTGGTGTAATCAACTCTTCAGAGGAAGTTGATATCATCGGTTTAGGTGCTGAAAAATTGAAGTCAGTAGTAACTGGTGTTGAAATGTTCCGTAAAATTTTGGATCGTGGAGAAGCTGGTGATAACGTAGGTTTATTGTTACGTGGTATTGACAAAAACCAAATCCGTCGTGGTATGGTTATTTGCAAACCAGGTTCAGTATTGCCTCACACTAAATTCAAAGCTGAGATCTACGTATTGTCAAAAGACGAAGGTGGACGTCACACTCCATTCTTTAACAAATACCGCCCTCAGTTCTATTTCCGTACAACTGACGTAACTGGTGAAACTATTTTACCTGAAGGTGTAGAAATGGTTATGCCTGGTGATAACATCACTATTACAGTTGAGTTGATCGCTCCAATTGCGATGGAAAAGAACTTACGTTTCGCTATCCGTGAAGGTGGTCGTACCGTAGGTGCTGGTCAGGTTACTGAAATCATTCTTTAATAATGATACAAAGCAAACCGAAACAATTGTTTCGGTTTGCTTTACCTCTTCTTTGTAGCAATACAAATTAGATAAGGGCTTAAGTGTTCTGTTTACAGAAAAGAAAGAAAAAATCCTGGTTTCTTCGCCCAAACTTATAGGAATTACGAACGGGAATAGTTCAATGGTAGAATAGAGGTCTCCAAAACCTTTGATCTGGGTTCGAGTCCTAGTTCCCGTGCAATTAATTGAGCAAATGAGCAAGTTATCTGAATATGTAAAATCATCTTACGATGAATTAATGAACAAGGTTTCTTGGCCTAGCTGGGATGACCTTCAAGAAAGTACAATCATTGTAATGATTGCAGCTTTGATCATTGCTTTGTTAATTGGAGTAATTGATATCGCCAGCGGTTTTGCTTTGGGATTTTTTTACAAATTGTTTTAAACCTAAAGTAGTAAAGGTAGTATCATGTCTGAACAACAAACAGAGCAATTTAAATGGTATGTGGTGAGAGCCATTACCGGACAAGAGAAAAAAGTAAAAGCACAAATAGAGGTAGAACTCGAGCGTGCAGGTTTACTTCCTCAAGTTCCACAAATATTGATTCCTACCGAGAAAATTTACCAGGTTAAAAATGGTAAAAAGACTTCAAAAGAGAAAGCATTTTTGCCGGGTTACATTTTAATCCATGCAGATGTGTCTGGAGAGGTTGGTCATATCATTGAATCTGTAAATGGTGTAGTAGGATTCTTAGGCGGAAAATCAACCCCAACTCCATTAAGAATTTCTGAAGTAAACAGAATCTTAGGAAATGTGGATGAAATGGCAGAACAAGGAGAAACCTTGATAGAACCATACATTGTTGGAGAAAGTGTGAAAGTGATAGATGGTCCATTTAGTGGTTTCAGTGGTGTCATTGAAGAGGTAATGGAAGATAAAAAGAAATTGAAAGTAATGGTTAAGATTTTTGGAAGAAGAACACCATTAGAATTGAATTTCGTTCAAGTAGAAAAAGAAAGTTAATTGTATTATAAACCCAATTGGGTACAAAAAAATGATTTATGGCTAAAGAACTAACAGGTTTTATTAAATTACAGGTTAAAGGTGGCGCTGCCAATCCAGCTCCTCCAATTGGTCCAGCCTTAGGATCAAAAGGTGTGAATATCATGGAATTTTGCAAACAATTCAATGCAAGAACCCAAGATAAGGCAGGAAAAATTTTACCTGTTGTGATTTCAGTTTACAGTGATAAGTCTTTTGATTTTATCATCAAAACTCCTCCAGTAGCTGCTCAATTGTTAGAAGCTGCTAAAATCCAAAAAGGATCAGCTGAACCAAACCGTAAAAAGAATGGTACTGTAACTTGGGAGCAAATCAGACAGATTGCTGAAGACAAAATCGTTGACATGAATTGCTTCAAAGTTGAGTCAGCCATGAAAATGGTAGCGGGTTCTGCAAGAAGTATGGGATTAAATGTTTCTGGTGAAAATCCTTTTAACAACTAAAATAAACTGCAATGACAAGGATAAGTAAGAAAAGAAAAGAAGTACTTAAAAAGGTTGATGCTGCTAAAGCATACACACTTACAGATGCTTCTAAATTAGTGAAAGATATCAGCTACACAAAGTTTGATTCTTCTGTAGATATTGATATTCGTTTAGGAGTTGATCCTAAAAAGGCAAACCAAATGGTGCGTGGTGTGGTAGCTTTGCCACACGGTACTGGTAAAACTTTAAAAGTGTTAGCTTTGGTTCCAGCTGATAAAGAAGCTGAAGCAAAAGAAGCAGGTGCAGATTTTGTTGGTTTGGACGAGTACATACAAAAAATTGAGCAAGGTTGGACCGATATTGATATCATCATTACCGTTCCTGCTGTAATGGCTAAATTAGGTAAATTAGGTAAAGTATTAGGACCTAGAAACTTAATGCCAAACCCTAAAAGTGGTACAGTAACTCAAGAAGTAGGTAAAACAATTAAAGAAGTTAAAGCAGGTAAAATTGATTTTAAAGTTGACAAAGAAGGTATCATTCATACCTCAATTGGTAAATCATCTTTCGCTCCTGAAAAATTATACGAAAATGCAGTTGAATTGATTCAAAGTATTTCAAAATTGAAACCTTCATCTGCAAAAGGAACATATTTCAGAAGTATCCACATTAGCAGTACCATGAGTCCGGGAATTACTGTTGATACTAAATCAGTACCTGGCATTTAATAAAATCAGCATATGAATAGGGAACAGAAAATAGAAGTAATTCAAGGCTTGGTAGAAAAATTCGGTCAATACAAAAATATCTATATT
>CANHRW010000078.1 GCA_947462865.1 Bacteroidota bacterium
GTGGCTTCTTTTCAACCATTCAAACCAAAATCAAAACCAACTGCAGACCATTGGTATGAAAAAATAAGCATGAATTATACAGGTTTGTTTCAACAAATCATCAATACCAAAGATTCTTTGTTGTTCAAAGAAAGAAGCGGTACAGAATGGCAAAAATATACTGATACGGCTTTTAACAATGGTTTACGACATGCCGTGAACATTCAAAACAGCTTCAATTTGTTCAAATATTATACCCTCTCAATGGGGATGGACTACAATGAAAGTTGGACCTTCAAAACACGTCAGAAAACTTGGGATGAATCAAGCAGAACCATACAATCTACCTTTAACAGTGGCTTTGATCGCGCTTATAGTTTTTCTTTCAGAGCTGGCTTAAGCACACGTTGGTATGGTCTGAAAAATTTCAAAAAAGGGAAATTGGCAGCCATTAGACATGTGATGAACCCAAGTGCCGATTTTAGTTACGCCCCCGATTTTAGCGCAGACAGGTATGGTTTTTATTCAAAAGTACAAAAAGACACATCGGATAATTTTGAAAAATATTCACGTTTTGAAGGCACACTGTTTGGAGGACCTGGGGCTGGTAGACAAGGAAATATTAATTTTTCATTAGACAACAATCTAGAGGTTAAATGGAAAAAAGGGAAAGACACTGCCCAAAAAATAACCAAAGTAAAAATTATAGAAAGTTTAAGAGGAAGTGGTTCTTATAACTTATTGGCTGATTCTTTAAATTTAAGCATCATCAATGTTTCGGGTAGAACTACTTTATTTAAATTTATTTCAATTATTGGAGGAGCTGTTTTTGATCCCTACCAAAATATTGTAGTTGAATCGGGCAATTTTAAATCTTACCGAAGAATCAACCGTTTTAACTTCGACAATGGCATACCTGCTATTTTAACCGCTTCTAATATGGGGTTATCGGCTAGTTTAAATCAAGACTTATTCAAAGGCAAAGAAGAAAAATCAAAGCTCCGAAAAAAAGAAATGGAAACACTCGGGTTCATTCCAATGAATATGCCTTGGTCTTTGAGCTTCAATTATACCATTGCTTATGATTACCGAAGTAAACTCAGTAAAGTAAATGATGGAATGACACAAACACTATCTGGCTCCGGAAACATCAATCCAACCAAAAACTGGTTCATTAATTTTAATACTGGATTTGACTTTAGACTGAATAAAATTTCTCATATTTCAATTGACTTGAGAAGAGATTTACATTGTTGGCAATTTACCTTCAACTGGACTCCACTTTCTGCTTATGGTACCAATTATTTCTTATTCAATATCAATGTAAAATCAAGTGTATTGCAGGATTTAAAAATACCGAAGAAAAAAGATTGGTACGACGATAGAAAGATTTAAAAAACAAGCCATAAATTCGCTTCCTCTTAAAACAACCTCATACAAATGAAAACAGTTGCATTGAATGATTTACATGTAGCCCTTGGCGCTAAAATGATTGAATTTGCTGGGTATAATATGCCTGTGCTTTATACCAATTTAATTCAGGAACACTTAGCTGTGCGAAATAGCATTGGTGTATTTGATGTAAGTCACATGGGTGAGTTTTTATTAAAAGGCGAAAAAGCACTTGATTTGATTCAATTGGTTACGTCAAACGATGCCTCTAAATTAACTGATGGGAAAGTTCAGTACAGCTGCATGCCTAATGACAAAGGAGGTATTGTAGATGACTTATTGGTTTACCGTTGGAGCCATGACGAATACTATTTGGTTGTAAACGCTTCTAATATTGAAAAAGATTGGAACTGGATTAGTCAACACAACACTTTTGGTGTTGAAATGAAAAACCTGAGTGAGGAATTAAGTTTGTTGGCTGTTCAAGGTCCAAATGCCATTAAAGCACTCCAAAAGCTTACTGCAGTTGATTTGAGTGCAATGGAATATTATACATTTTGTGGTGGTACCATGGCCGGCTGTGAAGATGTAATTATTTCGAATACAGGCTACACTGGGGCTGGTGGATTTGAAATTTATGTATGGAACAAAGATGCTCGTAAAATGTGGGATGCTATTTTTGAGGCAGGTGCTGAATTTGAAATCAAACCTGCCGGATTAGGTGCAAGAGATACCTTGAGATTAGAAAAAGGTTTTTGTTTGTATGGAAACGATATCAACGATGAAACCTCCCCTATTGAAGCTGGTTTGGGATGGATTACCAAATTTACCAAACCATTTATTCAGCATGAATTTCACCAACAATTAAAAACAAACGGCACACAAAAAAAACTGGTTGGTTTTGAAATGATAGACCGTGGCATTCCCAGACAACACTATCCAATTAAAGATACCAATGGTAACTTAATTGGTGAAGTGACTTCAGGAACTCAGTCGCCTTCATTGAACAAAGCAATTGGAATGGGTTATGTAACTACAGCACACAGTAAAGCTGACCAAGAAATTTTTATAGAAATCAGAGAAAAACTGGTAAAAGCAAAAGTGGTAAAAATTCCATTCTTGTAAACCTTTTTTATGAAATCGATTGAAGTTGTATACTCTCCCAAATTATTGCCTTTGTATGACTTGAGCGGCAAATTAGTAGTGGTAATAGATATTCTTAGGGCAAGTAGTACCATTTGTGTGGCTTTTGAAACAGGGGTCAATAAGGTTTTACCTGTTGCCGGCATAGAAGAATGTCTGCTCTTCAAAGATTTTGATTTTTTAATAGCAGCCGAACGTAACGCAGTAAAAGTTCCTGCATTTGACATGGGGAACTCTCCGTTTGAGTTCCAAAACCCATTACTTGTTGGAAAAAACATTGCATTTACTACTACTAATGGCACAAAAGCCTTAAAAATGGCCAAAGCACAAGGTGCCAAAGAAATTCTGATTGGTTCATTTTTAAACCTTTCGGCCCTTTGCAAACAAATTGAAGCATTACAACTAGATGTAGTGCTGCTTTGTGCTGGATGGAAAGACAAATACAATTTAGAGGATTCCTTGTTTGCTGGAGCGGTTGCCGCACATTTAAGTGACCATTTTGCAAAAAATGATGACGCATGTATAGCAGCCATTGCCCTTTATGAAAACCATGCCAATAATTTGGATGTCATTATCAGAAAATCTTCACATGCAAACCGTTTTCAAATGTTACACATGCATACAGATGACGTTGCATTCTGCAGCCAAATTGATTACACTCAGAAAGTACCAAGACTAGTGGGTGAATACCTTGTGGTATAAGTTATTAAGCAATTTTTACGTATCTGAAAACAGCTAAAAAATTGCTGCACAACAATTTTTTTGTTCAAGTTTTAAGTTATAAGTTTGCCCACCTAAAAACTAGATTATGATAATTGGTGTTCCAAAAGAAATTAAAAACAACGAAAATCGCGTTGGTTTAACTCCTGCAGGTGTCTCTGCACTTTGTAAATCAGGACATTCCGTTTATGTACAAGCAACTGCAGGTATTGGCAGCGGATTTAGCGATGAAGAATACAAATTAGCAGGAGCAACAATGCTTGCTACTATTGAAGAGATTTATGCCATTGCTGACATGATTATTAAAGTAAAGGAACCCATTGAAATGGAGTATCCTTTAATCAAAGAAAACCAATTGTTGTTTACTTATTTCCACTTTGCTTCATACGAACCCCTTACCAATGCAATGATTGACCGCAAGGCCATTTGCTTGGCATACGAAACTGTTGAGAAAAAAGACAGGTCATTGCCTTTGTTAGTTCCTATGAGTGAAGTAGCTGGTAGAATGAGCATACAAGAAGGAGCAAAATACTTAGAAAAACCAATGGGTGGCAGGGGTATTCTATTAGGTGGTGTACCGGGTGTTAAACCAGCTAATGTTTTGATTTTAGGTGGTGGTATTGTGGGCACTCAAGCTGCTAAGATGGCTGCGGGTATGGCTGCTGATGTAACCATCATGGACATTTCTATACCTCGTTTAAGAGAGTTAGACGATATCTTACCAAAAAATGTTAAAACTGTTTTTTCAAATGAATACAATATTCGTGAGGCAATCAAAAATGCTGATTTAATTATTGGCGCTGTTTTGATACCTGGCGCTAAAGCCCCTCATTTAATTACCAAAGACATGTTAAAAGACATGAGACCTGGTACTGTTTTGGTAGACGTTGCTGTAGACCAAGGTGGATGTATTGAAACCTGTAAACCAACTACACACGAAAACCCTACCTATGTAATTGACGGAATTATACATTATTGTGTAGCTAACATGCCTGGAGCTGTTCCTTACACTTCAACATTGGCTTTAACCAATGCAACTTTACCATATGCATTGCAACTGGCTAACAAAGGCTGGAAAAAAGCGTGTGCAGACAATGAAGAATTGAGATTGGGCTTAAACGTTGTAAACGGAAAAGTGGTTTACAAAGGCGTATCGGATGCATTCAATTTGCCTTACCACCCTGTTACTGAAGTATTGAATTAATTATTTATACCCATGAATAAAATTAAAGTAAGCAATCCGGTAGTTGAACTGGATGGAGATGAAATGACCAGAATTATTTGGAAATTCATCAAAGATAAATTGATTCTTCCGTACTTGGAATTAGACATCAAATACTATGATTTGGGCATGGAATACCGCGACCAAACCAATGACCAAGTAACCATAGATGCGGCAGAAGCCATAAAAAAATACAATGTAGGCATTAAATGCGCCACCATTACTCCAGACGAAGCAAGGGTAAAAGAATTTAACCTCAAGCAAATGTGGAAGAGCCCTAACGGTACTATTCGCAATATTTTGGATGGTACTGTTTTTCGTGAGCCAATTGTTTGTGCAAACGTTCCAAGATTGGTTCCTAACTGGACTGCTCCAATTTGTATTGGCAGACATGCTTTTGGAGACCAGTATAGAGCTACTGATTTTGTAACGAAAGGTAAGGGAAAACTCACCATTAAATTTGAAGGTGAAGATGGCACTGTCATAGAACATGAA
This sequence comes from Bacteroidota bacterium, assembly GCA_947462865.1. Lineage (GTDB taxonomy): Bacteria > Bacteroidota > Bacteroidia > UKL13-3 > UKL13-3 > CAISCU01. Next base: position 4,952 of record CANHRW010000078.1, read on the forward strand.
GTGTATCAATTTAAAGGTGATGGTGTGGCATTGGCCATGTACAATACAGAAGAGTCTATCAGAGGATTTGCAAGGGCTTGTTTTAACCAAGCTATTATGAAAAAATGGCCATTGTATTTGTCTACCAAAAACACCATCCTTAAAAAATATGACGGCCGTTTTAAAGACATTTTCCAAGAAGTTTACGAACAAGAATTCAAGTCTGAAATGGCAGCTGCTGGTATTACATATGAGCACCGCTTAATTGACGACATGGTTGCCTCTGCTTTAAAATGGAATGGCAACTTTGTTTGGGCTTGTAAGAACTATGATGGAGATGTTCAGTCTGATACAGTTGCTCAAGGTTTTGGTTCGTTAGGATTGATGACTTCAACCTTGGTAACACCTGATGGGAAAACCATGGAAGCTGAAGCAGCACACGGAACAGTTACCAGACACTTCCGCGACCATCAAGCAGGTAAACCAACATCTACCAATCCAATTGCATCAATTTTTGCTTGGACCAGAGGTTTGGAGTTTAGAGGGAAATTAGACGGCAACACCCAACTGATTGATTTCTGTAAAGCTTTGGAAACCGTTTGCGTAGAAGTCGTTGAAAGTGGCAAGATGACCAAAGATTTAGCTGTTTGTATCCATGGTAACAAAGTGGAACATGGCAAACATTACCTATATACCGAAGAATTTTTAGATGCCATTGACTTGGCGCTTAAACAAAAACTCGGAATGAATTAAACTAAAAAAGCAGCCTTGAGCTGCTTTTTTTATGTGATTGTTTTTAGCCTTTTTAGTTTACTGCAACTACTGATTTTACGAATGGCAAAGCTGTTTTAATACCACTTTCTATGCCGGCTTTCATGGTCATATGACTCATACTGCAACTGCTACAATTACCTAAAAGCCTCAAACGAACTTCAAAATCACTGGTTACTTCTACCAGCTCTACGTCTCCGCCATCTGCTTTTAAAAAAGGCCTCATGCCGTTTAAGGCTATTTCTATTTTTTCTTCTATTTCTGTCAACATTGTCATTGCAAATTAAATATTGGCATTGATAACCGCAATTTGTCTGGCTAATTTTTCTGTAAGCATAAAAAATGCTTTTTGTACTGGGGTATTGTTTTCCATGACTGCAGGTTTTCCTGAGTCGCCTCCTTCTCTAATTTCCATATAAATTGGCAGTTCACCTAAGAAAGGGACATCTAGCTCATTAGACATTGTTTTTCCTCCTCCATAGCCAAATAGGTAATACTTATTTTCTGGTAATTCTGCAGGGGTAAAATATGCCATGTTTTCAACTATCCCCAAAATTGGCACTTTTACAGGTGTCATATTAAACATAGTGGCGGCTTTGTACGCATCAGCCAATGCAATTGCCTGAGGAGTAGTTACCAAAACAATTCCTGTTAATGGAACCACTTGCACCATGGTTAAATGAATGTCGCCAGTACCTGGAGGTAGATCAATGATTAAATAATCGAGTTCGCCCCAATCGGTATCATTGACCATTTGCCTCAATGCGGAAGAAACCATTGGCCCCCTCCAAACAACAGCTTGTTCTGGTTCTATTAAAAAGCCTATTGATAACAATTTGATACCAAATTTTTCTATTGGAACCATCAATGATTTGCCATCTACTTCTCTCATAAGCGGCTTTGCAGTTAATTCACCGAACATCATCGGAATTGATGGCCCATGAATATCGGCATCTAACAAACCTACTTTAGCACCTTTTAAAGAAAGTGACATGGCAATGCCTGCAGCAACTGATGATTTTCCAACTCCACCTTTTCCGGAAGCAACTGCTATGATATTCTTGACTTGTGGCAAAATCAACTTGTCTTGTCTTTTGGTATTGACATTGGCTGTCATTTCTATCAGCACTTCAAGCGCATCACCGAATACTTTGTGCAATGCCAAACGGCAATCTTTTTCAATTTTATCTTTGAATGGGCATGCAGGAGTAGTCAATACAACTTGAAAAGAAACTTGATTTCCATTTAGCTTCAACTGTTGAATCATATTCAAAGTCACCAAATCTTTTTTAAAGTCCGGCTCTTGCACTGTTGAAAGCACCGATAAAATTTCTTTTTCTGTTATGTTCATGAACTGCTAATTTAATTTATAACAAGCCTAACAAAGAATTGTTCGGACAATTTTACTGTTAAATGGCATACAAGTATCAAAAAAAAAGCCCTTGAAATTCAAGAGCTTTTACCTGTTAAGTCGGGGTGGCAGGATTCGAACCTACGACCTCCACATCCCAAATGTGGCGCGATACCAGGCTACGCTACACCCCGATTGTTTTTTAAAGAACTGTAAAACAAGTTTTTAAAGAACTACAAAACCAATTGGTTGATTTTGGTGGGTGCAAATATAAGCATCCTAAGTAATAAACAAAGTAAAGCTTAAAAAAATGTTACCTAAAGCTTCACTAGCAATAAAAACATGTTGTAGGTTCTTGGCTTCTCATCATAAGTTCTATATGCTTCTTTTTCAAGTTCTCTTAAACAATCACTACAAGAAACAACTTGTTAATTAAACATTTACAAAAACCGAAACATCAATTTTTAAATTATTGAATTACCTATTTGATTCAACTTATTTTGCGCATCACTAAATACAGTAATTTGCCAGAATTTGTGGATTACAAAAGAAAGTTACAAAGTTTGTAATACTGGTTAAATAACGAGTAAAACTCTAAAATCTACTTTTCAGGATCAATTAATGATGGCTAAATGCTGCTGTAAATTTGAATGATTGCTGAACCAAAATAGTTTCAGTTTTTTGTTTGAAACGATTGAAAACAGTATAAACTTTATTCTGAAGCTTTCCTATAAAAATGTCATGTTGAGTTGAACATATATGGAGGCTTTTAAGCTTTTGTTTTAGTTTTTTCTGCATGTTATGATCAAAACTTTGGAGCGAGTTGTTTGTGCTTAAGCTTCATTGCCCATTAGCATCTAGGATAAAACATTTGAATTTTCTTTGGAAGTTTACATCTATTAAGGTTTTGGTTAGATTGTATCATAGCACAATAGATATCACTTCAGAAGGAAACTATTACTCATTATATCTACGATTGTTTAATTGTGCACTCCTCATTAGCTAAATAGTGCAAAATCAATACTTTTGGATATCGTTTTTTGTGCTCAAAAATATACTTCATATGGAAGCTTATACCTATTTGGATTAAAGTTAGATTGTCGAATAGCATAAAAGAAAACACTTCCCTCGGAAGCTATTATTACCTAGCAATTGCTATTAGAGAATTAATGCTTCCTGTGGAAGCTTATGTTTCAAAAACAAATATTGTTTGCTAAGGAACGCTTCCTTCGGAAGCTTTCATCTTTTGATAGATTTGGATTGGAAAGTAGGCTTCCTTCGGAAGCTGGTGATCGTAAGCTGATTTGGTTAGAAATATAGCGCTTCCTTCGGAAGCTGTTGTATTAAAGACTACGCTTCCTTCGAAAGCTTTCATCTTCTAACAAATGCAGTTTGGGATGACGCTTCCTTCGGAAGCTAATGAATTTTAGAGAGGCTTCCTTCGGAAGCTTTCATCTTCTAACAAATGCTGTTTGAAAAAATCGCTTCCTTCGGAAGCTATTGTACGCAAACAAGTTTAGTCGGGTAAGTAACGCTTCCTTCGGAAGCTAGTATTCTGAAGATTGCGCTTCCTTCGGAAGCTTTCATCCTCTAGCAA
>CANHRW010000079.1 GCA_947462865.1 Bacteroidota bacterium
GCCAGCGCGCCTTTTTTATAGCCTCTATCAACACTTAACAAACTACAGACAATACCCCTACTATTTTCAAAGTATTGGTTGTTGCATCATACGTTGCAGTGCATTTTAAACCATTGACACTTGGTACTACAAAATTAGTTTTAGAAAGGGGAATAGAAACGGTGTAGGTAGTTCCTTTATAAAATGTTTCTAGTTTATAGGTTTTACCGTTTTCTAACGTAAACTTTGCTTTATTAGAAGTACCGCTGTAAAAAGAAGTTTCGTAACTGGTACCATTGAATAAGTAAAACCAATTGCTTAGTTGGGCATCAACTGGCTTATTGCTACAACTAGCCATAATTGACACATCTATATTTACATAATCAGGAGCTACTCCATTGGCGACAATAGCAACCGAACCTTTTGTACAAGGGTTGAATAACTCTGATTCACCAATTAATTTGCCACCATTGTTATTGTCTGTGATTCTAATTTTCACATTGGCCGTATTAGGTGTTGAGGCAAAAACAGCTTTCATGCCATTTGAAATGGGCGTTGAATGTAAAGCACCCAAATAATTGCCATTAGGAGTTACCATGGTAATTTCATAATTACCTCCTGATAAATTGGTTTGTATATTTACTGTTAATGGCTTTTGACAGGTGCCATAAGAACCAAAATAACTCCATCCCCAATCTAAATTCCATCCAGACAAATGACTCATTTCAAATTTGGCATTTAATTTTCCATTGTCAGAAAACACAGTTGCCTGACCTTCATAAATCCATTCTCCTGTTTCTTCATTCAAACTCCAAACAGGAATAGAATCTCCTGCTTGAATTGGGTTGCCGGTTTCAAAATTGTCTTGATTGGCATTGAGTTCAATTGATGCGGTAATTGGCTTACTAAATTTTTTTACTTCTGTATTTCCTGCTTTCATATTCATTGTAAACATGCCTGCAGTAACAAAATTTAAACCGCCTTCAATAATATTTCCATCAGGTCCTCTCACACTTTGCGGTTCTAAGCCACCAGGAAATGCATTGTTAGCCGATGGACTTTGAGCTGAATAAAATTGAATATTTGTAGATACGTTTCCAGCCGATATTGCTACGCCATTGGCATCCAAAAGTTGTGTGCCTGAATCTAATTGTAAGGTAACCGTTTCAGTGGTACCTGAAGGAGTGGGTGTTGTAATGGTTTGGTCTGACTGCACCACTCCATTTAATAAGCCAATGTCAATAGTTTTAATAGCAACACCCAATGGTGGACTTCCTTGTTCTTGAAGATAAACAGTAACCACTGAAGGTTCACTTGCCGTAACAACAATGTCTTTAACCAATCTCAAAAATCCTGGTGCTGAAACATCAATTTTAAACGTGATTCTATTGGAAGAAGAAAGTAATTGGTTATTTTTAACAAACAATGGAGCCATACCTAGCTTTGCAAAAAAGTTAGGTTGACCATCTTGATTCACTAAATAATTTGCGCCTGTTCCGGTAATTTTCACATCAAAATTACCTGGACGTGTTGCTGATGCACCATTGGCATTTACAAATCGGAGTAGTATTGAATTACTGTATTGGGCTGTATTTACATTTACACGTACATCATCTGTGATTCCTCTTTTACAGGCAGTGATTATGGTAAAAGCTACAATAATGATTGACAGAACTATGCTAATTTTTTTCATGGGGTTTAGTTGATTTTATAGTTGAAACTCAATTGAAAAACAGGATAATACCTGTAATCGGCTGTATTTTTATTAATTTGCGTTGCCATTGCTGCGTTGTCTTGTAGACGAGCAGTACCAATTACTGTAGTAGAAGGCTGACTGAGATAAAACAAGCCTAAATCCATATTTATATTGAATTTACTCTCTGGAATTGGCATTCCAAATCCAAGACCTGCATAAGGGGCCAAACCTTTCCAATCAATGTTCAACTGTAACTGACCAATATCTGCAGGTGTATAAGTAACATTTTCAATGGTATAGGCCGACTTTGGCAACAATGTTGCTTTTAAATCTCCTTTTACAAAATAAGCAAATCCACCTACCAATCTGAGTCCAATGTGTTCAAAGACTTGATATTCTCCCATCAAATGAACGTTGGCAAAACTGGCTGCTAAATTAGCTGTGGTAGATAATCCGCTCACTGTGATTGGCATTTTGTATGTGGCAGGCAGATAACTTGCGCCAGCTCTTAAAAAGACTCTATCTATTAATTCTGTTTTGTAATTGAGCCCAATTCCTGCAGTTCCCAGGTGAATTCCCACCGCAGCATTCATAGATTTGAAATCGAATGAAATTTTCTTTTTAGAATCCGGATTGGTTGATTTTTCATTTTTTTCTGATGCTGACAATAAAGTCAGGTTCAGTAAAAGTAAAAATATGGTTGTAATTTTTTTCATGGTTTAAATTTTACACAAGTTGAAGAATCCTTTTAATTTTTACAAATTAAATTTTTAATAATGAAATTCAGCATACTACAGTTTCATTTTACCAAGACCCGCTTGAGCCTCCTCCGCCAAAACTTCCACCTCCGAAGCCTCCAAAACCAGAATCTCCTCCGCTAAATCCACCACTTCCAAAACTTCCGTAATAAGGTGTTCCAAAACCTCTTCTGAACCCGCCATTTCTACCACCGCCTTTGTTTCTAAATATGAAAAATAACAACAAAACACCTAAAATCAATAACAATTGAAACAAGCTCAATTCATTTTTTTTGTGTTTGGGCAGGTCATTTATGAATTCGCCTGCTGCAGCTTGCATGATGGCAGTTGTTGCGGCATCAATTCCTTCAGCGTACAATGCTTTTTTAAAATAAGGTTTAATGATTTCATTGATAATTCTCTTTGACAAAGCATCTGTAATGGTAGCCTCCATGCCATAACCGGTATGAATTCTTATTTTCCTATCATCAATTGCAACATACAACAGCAAGCCATTGTTTTTGTCTTTGTTACCAATACCCCAAGATTGAGCCAATCTTTGACAATAATCAAAATCATCATCCCCTTCTAGACTGTTTTCAATTACTACCGCAATTTGAGTAGAAGTTGAATCGAAATAGGCCTTTAATTTATTTTCTATTTGTACAGCATCAGCTTGTCCAATCACATTGGCGTAATCATTTAAGAATTTAGGAGGGTTGGGCTGGACAGGAATTTCTTTGGCTTGAATATGAACAATAGATATTACCCCTAAAATGAAAGTTATAATTCTATTCATGCATATCCTCCCCCATCGAAATTTCATTGCTCAATTCGTTGACATCATTGGATTGAAAAGGAAAATAGTGTTTTAATTTCTTACCAGTCTCTAAAATGGCCAATTCAATACCTGAGACAAAGTTGCCTTTTTTAAAATGCACTGATAATTGTGTACTAATGCTATCCCAAAATTCATTGCCTACAACCGCATGAATACCCGAATCGCCAATAATGGCAAACTGTTTTGCATTGATGGCCATATAAATTAAAACGCCGTTTCGTTGTTCGGTTTTATGCATATTGAGCTGTTCAAAAACAATTTTAGCACGTTCAATGGCGCTAGAACCTGATGTTAAGTCTTGGTCAATGTGAACCCTGATTTCTCCAGATGTGTCTTTTTCAGCAACCTGAATGGCCAGGACCAATTTTTCTGTATCTTTTTGATTAAAATTCATTTGTATAGCTCAAAAAAAGCCGGAATAACCGGCTTTTAAAAAATTTAATAATTGATTAAAACTTAACTTCAGGGGCCTTGGCAGCTTCTGCATCTGCTTCAAAATAACCTTTCTTGTCAAACCCAAATAGGCCTGCAAACATTACCTGAGGAAATTTCCTGATATAGGCATTGTAATCTTTGACTGCATTATTGAATTGGTCTCTTTCTACTTTAATTCTGTTTTCAGTACCTTCAATTTGGCTTTGTAATTCTGAAAAATTTTGGGTAGCTCTTAATTGAGGATATTGTTCAGCAACAACCATCAAACGACCCAAAGCTTGGCTCAATTGGCCTTGAGAAGCTTGGAATTTCTGTAAAGACTCTGGTGATAATTTTGAAGGATCAACCGTCATTTGACTGGCTTTTGATCTGGCCTCAATAACGGCTGTGAGTGTTTCTTGTTCAAAGTTGGCAGCCCCTTTTACAGTTGCCACTAAATTCGGAATTAGATCCAATCTTCTTTGGTAAGCACTTTGGACGGTGGCCCACGCCCTTTCTGTATTCTCTTGTTTGTTTACCATAGAATTGTATGAGCTACAAGCCCCTACAAATAACATCAACACCAATCCTACAACCGATAATAAGACAATTGTTCCTTTTTTCATGTTTTAAAATTTTTGAATAATTGAGTTTAAATATACAAATACATTGCCAAAAACTGCTCTCTGCCAAATTGTATGTAATTTGTATGAATAGATTTTTGTAATCTGTTTATTGAAGCTGAATCAAATTGTATATCTTGCCAAAAGAATTTTTTGCTATGATATTTAACAGCGATTGCATCTACTATAAAGGACATATTCCATGCAAACCTCATAAAGAAAATGGGTACCACTGCGAAAATTGTCCTACCTATACCAAAATCTCCAAAAGAATACTCATTATTAAACTGGGTGCGATTGGCGATGTTATCAGAACAACACCTCTTATTGTTCGCTACAAGAAACTATATCCTGATTGTAAAATTACTTGGTTAACTTGGACTCCTGATATTTTACCTAGCTCAAAAATTGACGAGGTATTGAAATGGGACCACAATTCAATACTATATGTTCAACATGCTAGCTGGGACATTGCAATTAACTTAGACAAAGAAAAAGAAGCGGGTGCATTGCTCAAAACCATTGATGCCAAAGAGAAATTTGGATACATTTTAAAAGACAATGAAATTCAACCAGCAAACGAATTAGCTGTCCACAAATTTGCCACTGGCATGTTCGACGATGTTTCTAAAGCGAATACCAAATCTTATTTACAAGAAATTTTTGAAATCTGTGGATTGAAACACGAGGGAGAACCTTATTTAATGGATACCCATCAAGAAAAAGGCTACCAGTGGAATTTACCGCATGACAAAAAAATAATTGGCTTGAATACCGGTTGTGGTGGCAGATGGACAACCCGTTTATGGACCATTGAAAAATGGGTTGAACTCGTCGCACTTCTAAAAAAGCAACACCCCGATGCCCATATTTTATTATTGGGTGGAGAGGCTGAAGATGCAAGAAACAAGCAAATTCAAGAGCAATCTGGTGCACACTATTTGGGTTATTTTTCTTTGTTTGAATTCATCAATTTGGTAAATCATTGCCACCTTGTGGTTACACAAGTTACAATGGGCATGCACATTACATTGGCACTTGGAAAGAAAATCATTTTAATGAACAATATTTTTAATCCATATGAGTTTGACTTGTTTGGAAATGGAGAAATTGTTTCCCCTGACAAAGCTTGTAAATGTTTTTACAGAGGTTCATGTATAGATGGTACCAGCTGTATGGAAAATCTGCCTGCAGAAAAAATTGCAGCAGCAACACAAAGACATTTCTAATTAGTTACAAAAAAGGGAAATGCGCCCTTTGGATCCTGCCAAAATAATTAATTTTCCATCTTTAGATTTGGCTGCAACATGGAATCCTGGCTTCATTAAATTACCCAAACTGATAGCCTTGTTGTTGGTATAAATTGTTCCAGTGCCATTGCTTCCGGTTGTCAACAACCTATTGGGGCTGAGTTCAATCACACTCGATTGATAGGGAAGCTGATTTGCCACTTGTTTTACCATCAAAGGTTTCATTTGAACCAAACAAAAACCTGTGCTCAATTGAGTCAATGTGTCGTTGGTATAATCGCCTCCTACAATGGCCAAATAGGAAATACCTTGCTTTTTAATTTTACAAAACGAAAAAGCCCCTTGCGCCGAAGCACCTTGTATAATGGGTAAATGCAACACACGCCATTCTTTAGTTCTAAAATGGTAGCAATACAAATTGGATTGAACACCTCCACTTACAAATGCAAAACTGTTATTATCTATCCATTGAATACTTGATCCACTTGCTGCAAAAGCTGATTCGCCTTGAGGAACTTTAGGTGCCAGCGCCGTGTCTAATAAATGCCAAGTATTGCCTTTATTTTCTGTCACATAAACCATGAATTTACCCTGTATTGGGTCACTCAACATCAGCCCTTTTTTACCATAAAAATCTATCCCATCTATGAACACTGCTGAATCGTTGCTACTAAATACTTCGATCCATGATTTGCCGGCATCGGTTGATTTGATTATTCTTGCCGGAAACCCAGCGCTGCTCAGTAAAATTGTTTTTTCATTGAAAACATGTAGGTCTCTAAAATCTGATTGGACATACTTTTCTAATTGTTTGTAAGCAATGTGTGCACCTTTGTCATTGCTCATACCAACAACCCCTTTACTACCAGAACACCAAAAAGTATTTTTATTGAGTACATAGAGCCCCCTGAATGATACTGCATTCAGTTTTAAATTGTTAGTGATAGCTACTGTGTCTGGCAAATTCAAAGGAATGAGCGTTTGTGCCATACATGTATTTTTAACTAAGAGCATTAAAAAAAAACCTAAAAATTGAAATAAAAAAAAGTGTTGACGAGCAAAAAATAATAGACGCATATACATCATTTGAGGATTCAATTTGAAACAATATAGCCAATAAACCTTACATTTGAATAGCTGATCATAAGTTAGGTTCAAACTTTATCAGCCTACTTGAATCAATGGATTGATCAATTACATTCAACCCGATTCATACAAAATCATGCATCATGAGAAAAAAGAAAGACATTCAATTTTATAAAGAAAAAGTTCAGTTGGTATTTGCCGACGCTGGCCGAAAAGTACTCAATTACAAACAAGTTGCGGCCAGAATGGACTACAATGATGGGGAAAGTAGAAACCTCATACTGGCAGCTATTAAACAATTGTGCTCAGAACAATATTTAGAAGAAATAGATACAGGTAGGTATATTTTAAAATTCATTCCTCAGTTTATTACCGGCAGAGTAGACATGACTCAAAACAAGGCTGCCTATGTAATTCCTGAGGATGGTACAGAGGACGTTTATGTACCGGCAGACTATACCCATACAGCATTGCATGGTGATATTGTAAAAGTATCATTGGCTGCACATAAAAAAGGTGCCAAAAGAATTGGAGAAATTGTAGAAATAACCAAAAGAGATAAAAATCAATTTGTAGGTGTTTTAAGCATTCATGCAGGCTATGGTTTTTTAGTAGCAGAAGACCGAAAAATGAAATTGGATATATTTATTCCTAAAGAAAAATTTGGTGGCGCCCAAAACGGAGAAAAAGCAATTGCCAAAATTACACATTGGGAGCCTGATGATATCCATCCAACTGGTGAAATTATTGCTGTGCTTGGTAAACCAGGCGTACATGAAACCGAAATGAATGCCATAGTGGCTGAATTTGGTTTTGCATCAAAATTTCCAGAGGAAGTAGAGCTTGAGGCAGCCGAATTGAATACCAAAACCAGTTCGGCCGAAATTAAATTGAGAAGAGATTTTAGAGAGGTACTCACATTTACCATTGACCCTGCTGATGCAAAAGATTTTGATGATGCTTTATCATTTGTACAATTGAGTGATGGCACCTTTGAGATAGGCATACACATTGCCGATGTTTCTCATTATGTGAAGAAGGGAAGTGTTATAGACCATGAAGCAATTAAAAGAGGCACCTCGGTTTACTTAGTAGACAGAACCATTCCCATGCTTCCAGAAAAGCTTTCAAATGAACTTTGCTCATTGAGACCCAATGAAGATAAATTGTGTTTCAGTGTAGCCGTAAAGATGAACCAAGATGCCGAAGTTTTAGATACCTGGTTTGGCAAATCAATTATACATTCTAAGAGAAGATTTACATACGAAGAAGCTCAAGAGCGCATAGAAACCAAATCTGGAGACTTGTTTGCAGAACTTGAAATACTAAATCTACTAGCCATTCAGCTTAAAGAAAAACGTTTCAAAAAAGGAGCCATTAGTTTTGAAACCCAAGAAGTAAAGTTTAAACTAGACGAAAACAACAAACCCATAGACCTGTTTGTTAAAATAAGAAAAGATGCCCATAAATTAATTGAAGAATTTATGTTATTGGCAAACAGAAAAGTAGCTGAATTAATTGCCAGTAAAAAAAGCAAAGAACATGCATACCCTTTTGTTTATAGAGTCCACGAGGAACCAAACCAAGACAAACTGGGACAATTTAACTTGTTTGCTTCAAGATTTGGCTACCATATTCAAACCTCAAGTGTAAAAGCAATTGCCAAAAGTTTCAACGATTTATTGGAACAAGTTGAAGGCAAACCTGAACAAAATTTAGTTCAAAGTCAGGCAATCAGAACCATGAGTAAAGCCTACTATACTGGTAAAAAAACCATGCATTACGGATTGGCATTTGACCATTATACCCATTTTACCTCACCTATTAGAAGGTATCCTGATTTATTGGCTCACCGCTTGTTGTTTGGCTATTTACACAACGAAAAACCAGGCATAGAAAAAGAAATTGAAGAGCTCTGCAAACAATCATCAGCAATGGAAGTGA
>CANHRW010000080.1 GCA_947462865.1 Bacteroidota bacterium
CACTTTTTGGCTATAGCAATTTGGTTTACTCTAAATACTTTAAAATCTTCAAAACCCAATGCTGCAATTTCTTTTTCTAGCTGCCACCTTCTTTTTAAATATGGGCTAGAGTGGTTGTGTTCGCAATGGGGGTTTACTAAAACAAACCTGTTTACGCCTCCTGCTTTAGCCATTTGGGCTACAGCCAACGGAATTTCGTAATCTAATTGCGCGGCATCTTCTAACAATTTATCACTTGAGTAATTAGAACCTAACAAACAAAACACTTCGTCGGCTTCTAAAAAGCTTGATTGGTATTGGTTAATTTGCTTAAAATCTACAATTACTTTTTTAATGTGTATGTGTTTGAATTTTCTTTCGTTGATTCGGGTAAATACAATAATGAACCTGTACATTTTATTGTTCACCAATTTTTGAACCAATAGTTTACCGATGTTACCGGAAACTCCTACAACCATTGCACGCCTCATTGACTAATTTTTGTTGTAAGTTAAACTTTTTTTTCACAATTGCAGCTATCTGAACCCGAGTGCGACGTTTTTCAATTATTATTGAAACAAAATACACTCAAATGATTAGCAACCACGAAATAGATTACCGCATTTTTGGAAGCGAAATGCAATGCGTAGAAATTGAACTCGACCCTCAAGAAACTGTTATGGCCGAACCTGGTAGTTTTATGATGATGCAAGAAGGCATTGAAATGAATACCATTTTTGGAGATGGCTCTCAACAATCAGGTGGTATATTGGGCAAATTGATGTCGGCCGGAAAGCGCATGCTTACTGGTGAAAGCTTGTTCATGACAGCTTATACCAATACTGGCTATGGCAAAAAACAAGTGACTTTTGCAGCCCCCTACCCAGGTAAAATTATCCCTTTAGATTTGAACCGTTTGGGTGGCAGAATGACTTGCCAAAAGGATTCGTTTTTGTGTGCAGCCAAAGGGGTAAGCGTAGGTATTGAATTTCAGAAAAAACTAGGCACCGGTTTGTTTGGTGGCGAAGGTTTTATTATGCAAAAATTAGAAGGCGATGGCTTGGCTTTTTTACATGCTGGCGGACATGTTGAAGAAAGAGAATTGCAACCTGGCGAATTGTTAAAAATTGATACGGGTTGCATTGTGGCTTTTACCAAAGAGGTAGATTACGACATTCAATTTGTGGGTGGCATTAAGAACACTTTCTTTGGTGGTGAGGGTGTGTTTTTTGCAACACTCAGAGGCCCTGGAAAAGTATGGATCCAATCATTACCAATTTCGAGATTGGCCGGAAGAATTATCAGCTATGGCAGTGTTGGTGGACGCAGAGAAGAAGGTGGTTTGCTAGGTGGATTGGGCAATTTGTTGGATGGTGATGGCTTTTAATTTTTAAACAGTAGTATTTTACAAATGAGTTCAATTCCAAAAATTGATGTGCATGCGCATATTTTGCCTGCTCAAATGCCCAATTTAAAAACCAAATATGGTTATGGCGATGATTTTATTTATTTAGAACATACAGGCCCCAATACTGCTGATATGATGAAAGCCAATGGGCAGTTTTTTAGAAGCATCGATAGCTTGTGCTGGGACCCAGAGGCTATTTTAGCGCACATGGACCAACATGGGGTTCAACTGATGGCCTTGTCTATTGTACCTGTTTTGTTTTACTATTGGGCCAAACCTGAACACACCCTTGAATGGGCGCAATACTACAACAACCATGTAGCCGATATTCAAAAAAAATACCCAGGAAGGTTTGTAGGCCTGGGAACTTTGCCTATGCAAGACATTGATTTGGCTTGCCAAGAACTCAAAAGGTGCAAAGAAGAATTGAATTTACCTGGTATTGAAATTGCCAGCCATATTTTAGCTAAAAATTTAGACGACCCTAGCTTCTACCCTTTGTACCAATTGGCTTCTGATTTGGGCATGTGTATTTTTGTTCACCCTTGGGACATGATGGGCCAAGAAAAAATGCCTAAGTATTTCTTGCCTTGGTTAATTGGCATGCCAGCAGAAACCTCATTGGCCATTTGCAGCATGATATTTGGTGGCATTTTCGACAAATTCCCTCAACTGAGGGTGTTGTTTGCTCATGGTGGGGGTTGCTTTCCGCAAACTTTAGGTAGAATTTCTCATGCTTACCATGCCCGCCCCGATTTGTGTAATGTTCACCAAGTTGCAGACCCTAAAACTTATTTAGATAAATTTTACATTGATTCTTTGGTGCATGATGAAGCCACTTTTGATTTTATTTTGAAACAATTTGGTGCCGATAGAATTGCCATGGGCAGCGATTTTCCTTTTCCTCTGGGCGATTTGGAACACGGTAAATTTATTAAAGAACATGCCAACCTCACTTTAGAAGAAAAACAGCAATTGCTTTACAAAACAGCCAAAACCTGGTTGGGGATAGACTAATATGCAACTCCTAGCGGAGTTGTTTGGTTTAGCAAGAGTTTTGTCGACTTGAATAATATTCAACTCCTAACGGAGTTGTTTTTTTTTGAATAAGACTAGGGTTTAATCCTAACAATTTTGTTGTCTTTCAAAACAACAAGTACTGAATTCTTCTGTTTTTTGAACTCTATGAGTCTCTCATAAGTCAATTCTAAACCTTTCACTATTTTATTTCGAAGTTCAATTTGTTCTTTAACTGTTGTCATAAATTTGAATTAGGTCGTTGTAAACAATATCGTTGTAAATTTGAAAAGTTCCGTCAAATGTTTTTTCAGCTAATAGTTCATGTTTACCAAAAGAATTGTCAAATATAAGTACTCCATCTGCAATTGGAATAAAAACATTGAAAAGATTTTTTATCCCTTTGATATATCTACGTTTTATGATTTCTGTATCAATATGATGTCCACCCTCTGAAACCCTTGTTTTAACTCGCTCAATTGCTAATTCAACATTTTGCAACCAAAAAAATAACAAAGTAACTGTAAATCCATTTCTTTTAGCTTCAATAATTTTAGTTCGATAGCTCAATGTTGACAAAGTAGTTTCAAATGCGAAACTATCATTTAGCATTAAAAGTTCATTGATTCTATTTAACATGATTCGACCTGATTCAATTGATACTTTCTCAGGCTGGAAAGGTGACAAGCCTTTTGCTATTTCATCGGCATTTACATATTCTTTGCAATTTATAATTTCAGGCAAAATTGTAAATGAAGCTGTTGTTTTTCCAGCCCCATTACAACCAGCAATAATTTATAGATTTTTGTCTGACACGCAATCAAAATTAATACAATTAATTAGATTCAGACACATCAACATTGTAGAATAAATTTCATTTAATGTCCAAAAGTCCTCCCTCCTTCTAAATTTGCATGAAATTGGGTATATTTACCTCCATTTGAAAAGCATTTTGACATACCGTTTGAGCATTCAATTTGTTGGCTTACTTTTAGGGCTAACTGTCAGATTTAACTTGCTTGCAAACGGCTTACCTGATCAAAAAAACGGCATTATGTTTGTTGAAAACAAAGGCCAATGGGACAAACAAATTTTATTCAAAGCAGATATTCCAACAGGTAAATTGTTTGTAGCAGCAGGAACGCTTACTTATGTATTTGAGGACAAAGCCACATTGCATGAACTCTCTCATAGAAGAACCTCTGGTAAAGCTAAATTCCATGCCATCCAATTAAAGTTTGGCAGTAAAAACACACAACCAATCGTTGTAAAAGAAGCGCCATCGCCTGTTTACTTCAATTTCTTCAAAGGCAGTGCTGAAAATTGGGCCTCGCATGTTCAAGCATTTCAAAAAATTACACTCAAAGAAATTTATCCAGGTATACACCTCGAGTTGCTTGCTAAAGGCAGCACAGTTAAATTAAATTATATTGTTGAACCGGGCGCCAATCCCAATCAAATAGAATTGGTATATGAAGGAGCCAATCAAATCAAACTCAAAAATAAGGGCTTGCACATCAGTACCAGCTTAGGAGAAATTTTTGAAGATGCACCTTATGCCTATCAAATCAATAACCAATTGCCTGAAAACATTGCCTGTGCAATTGCATTGAACCAAAACAAGGCTTCATTTAAAATAGGAAAATACAACAAACAAAAACAGTTGGTGATTGATCCCACACAAATCTTTGGAACATATATTGGTAGCATAGCCGATAATTTTGGGTTTTCTGCTACATATGATAAAGATGGCAATGTGTATGGAGCTGGCACTGTTTATGACTATGGTTTTCCTGCATCAGCTGGTGCATATGACTTAAGTTTTAATGGTGGTTATGATGGTGAAGCCGAAATTGCTTGTGATGTATTTGTATCTAAATTCAGTGCTGATGGGAGTACTTTGTTATTTGCAACCTATTTGGGGGGGCAAAAAAATGAACAACCCTATAGTTTGGTTGTGAATCCCAATAATGAACTCTTGGTTTTGGGCAGTACAGCATCATCAAATTTCCCAACCACACCAGGTACTTTCGATAATAGCTACAATGGCTTAAATGATTTGTTTGTTTCAAAAATGAGTAATGATGGAACTAGTCTTATTGCTTCTACCTTTATGGGAGGCAACAATGAAGATGGTATTAATGGACAAATTGCATACAAGTATACCACTGATTTTCCATTGGCTTACAATTATGCCGACTGTTTTAGGTCTGAAATCATCTGCGATAATTTGGGCAATGTATTTTTTGCAAGTACTACGCAGTCACCCAATTTTGCAAATTCAAATGCTGCACAAAAAACCTTTGGGGGTGGCAAACAAGATGGTGTTGTTGTAAAAATGAATCCCAATTTAAACAGGGTTTTATTTGCAACTTTTTTAGGTGGCACTGGAGACGATGCTGCATATTCTCTTTGTTTGGATGCAAACAATAGTTTATATGTTTGTGGCAGTTCTAATAGCAACAACATTTTAAATAGTCAAAATAGTCATTCTGGACTCATAGATGGCATATTGGGCAAATACAATGCAAACAGTGGCGTGCTCCAAAACTTGGTTTTTCATGGAACTCCAGACAACGATCAACACTTTTTTGTACAAACAGATGCCAATGGCTTTCCTTATGTATTGGGTCAAACAGAAGGCAATTTCAAAACTACGCCCAACGCATATACCAATTTGGGAGCCAAACAATTTGTCAGTAAATTCAATACTTCATTAGACACTATTTTGGTTCAAGGTACTTTTGGCAGCAATGTTAAATTACCTAATTTGGTTCCATCAGCATTTATGATTGATGATTGCGGTAAAATATACATCAGTGGCTGGGGAGGAATTGTCAATGAAAATTACCATTTAGGCACAGGCAATATTTTTAATTTACCATTGAGTGTTGATGCTTTTCAGACGCAAACAGATGGTTCTGATTTTTATTTTGCAGTATTTGCAAAGAACATGGTTGGACTCAACTATGCCAGTTATTATGGAGGCAATCAAAGCAATGAACATGTAGATGGGGGTAGCTCAAGGTTCGACAAAAAAGGAATCGTTTACCAAAGTGTATGTGCTGGTTGTGGTGGTAATTCTGATTTCCCAACTACCTCAAATGCACATGCTAGAATAAATCCTGCAAAGCGTCCTAATAGCAATGAAGGGGGGTGTAATTTGGCTATTTTTAAGTTTGATGCTAAACCTTTCAGTCATGCACCCCAATTTAACGATACCCTTTTATACCTTACCGCAGGCGATACGCTAGACTATGCCATTCAAGCTATAGATATAGATGCAGATTGGATGCAAATTCAATTGGGGGGTAATTTAATTGGTAGCAATCCACCCAAATTTTCATTGACAGATACTACCAAAACTTTTGGTTCTATTAAAGCATGGCTCCATTTTTACAGCAATTGCAATGATTACAAACAAGATACATTTACGTTTATTGTTAAAATTTCAGACAATGCCTGCCCTACTTCATTGGAAACAACCAAGAAAATTAAAATTGTGGTACTGGCGCCAAGCATTGAAGCTCCAATATTAACCTGTGTTAGTAGCAATTCAAATCAATCGGTTCTTCTTAAATGGGGGCTTTCGGGGCAATTGACTGTAGCTAACCAAATTCAGATTTTCAAAAAAACCAACAATGGCAACTATAGATTGCTCACTACCACCTCCGATAACCAGTATATAGACCCAACAAATGGCAGTCAATTCAACAATTTAATTTGTTACAAGTTGGTAGGATTAAACAATTGCGGCATTCCGAGTGATACCTCTAACGAAATGTGTTTTGACAATTCCACCAATGCGCAAGACTATTTGGCTTTTTCTAATTTAGATTCAATTCTTATGACCTTACAGGTATTTGATACCTTAGATGTAGAATTTGACTTGGTTTCTACTTTCGGAGATTCTGTATTTGGAAATTTGCTTTTGAATTCAATTCCAATTGACAACCCTATTGACGTACAAATTAGTCCGAGGAAAAGTGGAGTAAACATACGTTTACGTTGGATACCTGTTTGTAATTCAATTGGCAACGACACACTTAAGTTATTAATTGGTGTAAACGATAACCATTGTCCATTTGTGAACAATGCAAGTAAATTGATTCAGTTTATAGTAAAACCCTTACCCCAATTGGGCATTGGAGAAATGGGCTGTGCCAAACAAATTGAAAACAATGAATTGATACTCAACTGGACCCAACTACCCAATAAAAAACATGTACAATCTTTACATATTTTAGAACAAATAAATGGTGGTACAATTAAAGCACTCACCACGCTTAACGCCACAAATTTACTGAGCTATACTGTAACTAAAGTATTTGATTGGAAGCAAAATTATTGCTATGCCATATATGCCACAGATGTGTGCAATTTACCCGGAGACACCTCACAATTCTATTGTACCATTGATCAAGACAAATTACTGTTTCCATCCCCATTTAATTTTGTGACTGTTCAAAACAATGATCAAGAAATTCATTTGAATTGGAACCCTTTAGACAGCACCAACTTTGGCGCTTATTTATTAGAAAAAAGAGCTGGAAGAACAGGTAATCAATGGTTGGCAATGGCTTCCATTAACAACCATACCGATACCGGGTATACCGATAAAGCTGTTTGGGTTGATGACAGCTCTTATTGTTACCGAATGGCTGTTTCCAATAAATGTGGTGCCATTGGCAGCTATGGAAAGGAAGCATGCAGTATTTTACTGAAGGGAGTTGTGTACACTTACGATTACCACGATTTAAATTGGATTCCTTATACCTATTTTATAACTGGAACCAACCGATTCGAATTGTATAAAACAGAACCTGGAATTTATTCCGATTCTTTGTTAGCCATTAAAACCAACTGGACCTACCAACACCAAGATAGACAGCTCAACACTGACAACGGTATCTATCAATACCAAGTTGCTGCTTTTGAAAAAGGTTTTGGACAAGGTTACAGCAGTTGGTCTAACCAAATTGAATTAATAGAACCACCAAGTTTATTCGTACCCAATGCCATCACAGCCAATGGAGATCAATTGAATGATGTCATTAAAACCCTTCATGTATATATTAAAACCTACCAGTTTAGGTTGTACAACCGTTGGGGCGAAATGGTATGGGAAAGCACTAACAAATATGAAACTTTACCTGCCAGTTTTTTGAATAAACCTTTGGCAAATGATGTATACTTTTACGAAGTCAATTACACCGGTTGGGACAACCAATCGTATACCAAAAAAGGAAATATCAGTATCCTAAGATAAATTACTTGAATCGAGCTCTTAACTTAATTTGAGTCAGTCTGCGTTTGGTATCTAAAGAAAAATCTCCATCTAGTATCCATTGGTAATATCCACGGTCTGTTTCCAATACCTCTTCTACCAATTTGTTGCGGTGTTTACCAAAATTAAAAACCTCTTTACCTTCTTTATTAAATACCATTCTTCCAGCCAAATCTACATTTTTGGTTTGACCAGAAAATTGGTGTAAAAATTCCATGTCGTTTTGGAGTTCTTGGTAATGGTTAATTTGTGCTTTCAATACTTCTAAAGTTGCTTTGGTATCATCTTCAGCATGGTGGGCATTTTCGATGGTCTTGTTGCAATAAAATTTATAGGCTGCTGAGAGGTTTCTAGGCTCCATGGTATGGTAAATTCTTTGCGCATCAATGAACCTTCTGTTTTCTACATCAAAATCAATTCCCGCTCTTAAAAACTCTTCAACCAATAGTGGGAAATCAAATTTATTGGAGTTGAATCCAGCAAAATCACAGCCTTTCATAAATTCTGACAATTCTTTTGCTACTTGATTAAAAGTTGGGGCATCTGCTACATCTGCATCGCTGATTCCATGTATTGCAGTTGAATCAGGAGGAATTGGAATACCCGGATTGATTTTCATCACCTTCAATTCCTCCTCGCCATTGACATGAACTTTTATACAAGCTATTTCTA
>CANHRW010000081.1 GCA_947462865.1 Bacteroidota bacterium
TCGTTGCCAACAAGGACATGTTATTGAATGATTTCGATTCGGCCATCAGCTAACAATTTAATTTGCTGCTGATCAAGCAAAATGCGCAAAAAGTCTTTGAATTGATTTTGTTCATGCGGTTCCACAAACGCAAGCAAATCAGCAATCGTATGCATACCTTGTGTTGATTTCAACAGTATCATTGCCTTCCAAATCGATTCTTTATTGGAAAGAGTGCTGTTCGCCTGCCTGCATAAATCACAGGTACCGCAAGGGATTGCATTTTTTTCTTCAAAATATGCCAAAATGAGTTGACTTCTGCAAGTAGATTGAGTGGCAGCATATTGCAACATGTATTTTAATTTATCGGCATATAACGTTTTTCTTTCACGGTAATTGGCTTTGTTAAATTGAATGTATGTTGATTGAATTCTGGATGCCGTAAAAGTTAACCTGGAAGCTTGATTCTGTGGTTTGTAATGGATGAGTTTGAGCGCATGTAATGCCTGTAAATTTTTTCTGATGACAGCCTCGGGTTGATTGAGTTTTCTTGAAATGAACTGTTCAGAAATAATGGTTGGATAATCATACAATCCACCATAAGTTCGAAGTAAAAGACCTAGCAAATCTTTGAATGCAGTATTGGAAAGCAATTCAATTTCTTGGTGGTCAGCCGTAAAAAAACATCGAGAGGGTTCAAAAAAAGCATCACTCAAATGTATGAGTCCAAGTTGTTGCAATACTTGTAAAGCGGGCTTTATAATAGACTCTCTGGTTTTTAACTTCTGACAAATTGCTTCCAAATCAAACACCAATGATTCAGTAGTACTCTGACCAATTTGTACCTGAAACTGACTGCAAATAGTGTCGTACACCTTTTTTACAAATGCTTCGCTTGGAAATTGCAAGTTGATGCGTTCTTCTAACTGCAATTCATCTGAGCTATCAAACAACAAAACACAATAGGATGCTTTGCCATCACGCCCTGCCCTTCCTGCTTCTTGGTAATATGCCTCTAAACTGTCGGGCCATTCTTCATGAATGACAAACCTACAATCTGGCTTGTCAATGCCCATTCCAAATGCACTGGTACAAACCATGATTTGTGTTTGACCTTTGATCCATTTTGTTTGACGTTCGTTTCTCATATCATGGGCCAATCCAGCATGGTAACAAGATGCCGAAAAACCCGATTGAATCAATGTATCTGCAAGTATTTCAGCCCTTTTACGGCTTCTTACATACACCAATCCAGATCCTTTTACTCCCTTTGCAATTTGAAATATCTGATTTTCTTTATTGGAAGTTTGCCTCACCAAATAGCTCAGATTGGGCCTGGCAAAACTGGCTGTAAAACGTATTGTATGTTTTAATTCAAGTTGCTTTTCTATATCATCAATTACTTTGTTTGTAGCTGTTGCTGTCAAAGCAATGATTGGTACTTCTGGAAAGAGTGATCTGAGGCTATTAATTTTTTGGTATTCGGGTCTAAAATCAAATCCCCACTGACTGATACAATGAGCTTCATCAACAGCTATTAGTGACAGCTGCATTTCTCGAATACTTAATTGAAACTGCTCTGATTGAATGCGCTCTGGCGATACATATAAAAACTGAACCTGCCCTTGAATGCAATTACCCAACACAATTTTAATTTCTTTTGGGGGCATTCCTGAATAAATAGCTGCTGCTGAAATACCCATTTGATTGAGTTTTTCAACTTGGTCTTTCATTAATGCAACCAATGGAGAAACAACCACACATACGCCTTCTAAGAGCAAGGCCGGTATTTGGTAACAAATAGATTTACCTCCACCAGTTGGAAGCAAAGCCAGCGTATCTTTCCCATTTAAAACAGAGGATATGATATCCCATTGTAAGTCTCTGAAAGCAGTATGTCCCCAATATTTTTTTAAAACAGCAAGGCCAGCTTGTTTCATGGATTGATTTTTCCGTCTTTGATGGTCAACATTCTATCACTCATTTCAGCCAATTGCTGGTTGTGAGTAACTATTACAAAGGTTTGGTTAAATTGTTTTCTCAAGTCAAAAAACAATTCGTGCAATTGTTTGGCTGCATTTGAATCTAAATTACCAGAAGGTTCATCGGCTAATATCACTGATGGGTCATTGATCAAAGCCCTGGCAACTGCAACTCTCTGCTGTTCTCCCCCACTGAGTTCTGATGGCCTGTGGTTGGCTCGTTCAGTTAAACCCATGATCGTTAACAGTTCAAGCGCTTTTTGTTTACTTGCTGATTTAGATTTACCCGCAATCCAAGCAGGCATACAAATATTCTCAATAGCTGTAAATTCGGGTAACAATTGATGAAACTGAAAAACAAAGCCAATGTGTTTGTTTCTAAAATCTGCCAATTGGTTTGCTGTCAATTGGTTAATAGTGGTATTTGCAATTTGAAGGGTTCCCGAATCAGGTTTGTCTAATGTTCCAAGAATCTGGAGTAAGCTTGATTTTCCGGCACCAGACGCGCCTATAATTGAAACAATTTCAGCTTGATTGATTTGCAAGCTGATGTCTTTGAGCACTTGAATTCCTTGGTAAGACTTACGAATGTTTGAGGCAAGAATCATGGCTGAAATATACAGATTCTTCACAAAATTATTCTTGAATGTTTAAAAGTAAAATCGGCATTGAGTATTGATTGGCATCAATTTCAAACAAAATGCTTTCAATTCTGAATTGAAATGGTATTTTCGCAGCAAAATTTTTTGAAATGAATATTCACGAATACCAAGCGAAACAAATTTTAAAATCATTTGGGGTAGCTGTACAAGAAGGAATTGTTGCTGAAACAGCAGACCAAGCTTACGATGCTGCCTTGAAATTGAAAGACCAATTTGGAAGCGATTTTGTTGTAGTAAAAGCACAAATTCATGCAGGTGGAAGAGGTAAAGGTACCATTGTAGGTAAAGAACAAAGAGGTGTCGCAGTAGCTAAAAACGCTGATAAGGCTAAAGAAATTGCTGGCAATTTATTAGGTGGTACATTGGTGACTATCCAAACGGGTCCAAAAGGTAAATTGGTAAGTAAAGTATTGGTAGCACAAGATGTGTATTACCCAGGTCCTGGTCAAACCAAAGAATATTACATGAGTGTGATGTTAGATCGTGGTCAAAGCAAAAACATCATTGTGTATTCAACAGAAGGTGGAATGGATATTGAACATGTTGCAGAAACCACTCCGCATTTGATATTCAAAGAAACGGTTGATCCTAAAGTTGGATTACAAGGTTTCCAAGCCAGAAAAATTGCATTCAATTTGGGTTGTGAAGGTGAAGCATTCAAACAAATGGTAAAATTTGTAACTGCCTTGTATAAAGCATATGACCATTCAGATGCAGCCATGTTTGAAATCAATCCGGTGTTAAAAACATCTGATGACAAAATTATAGCTGTTGATGGAAAAGTGAACATAGATGACAATGCATTGTACCGTCATCCTGATTACGAAGCCATGAGAGATTTGGCAGAAGAAGACCCTACTGAAGTTGAAGCCAAAGAGTTCAATTTGAATTATGTAAAATTAGATGGCAATGTGGGCTGTATGGTAAATGGTGCTGGTTTGGCCATGGCAACCATGGATATCATTAAATTATCGGGTGGTGAACCTGCTAACTTTTTAGATGTAGGTGGAACTGCCAATGCAAAAACAGTTGAAGCTGGTTTTAGAATCATTTTAAAAGACCCAAATGTAAAAGCCATTTTAATCAATATTTTTGGTGGAATTGTTAGGTGTGATAGGGTTGCTCAAGGTGTGGTTGATGCATACCAATCTATAGGTAACATTCCTGTTCCAATTATAGTAAGGTTACAAGGAACCAATGCCGAAGCTGCTAAAAAACTCATTGACGAGTCTGGATTAAAAGTATATTCTGCAATTGTACTCAAAGAAGCTGCTGACTTGGTTCAAAAAGCAGTTGCGGGAACTATCTAATCAAATTTAATCAATAAAATTAGTAAGGGCAGGCACTTCGGTGCTTGCCCTTTTTTATATTTGTACATGCTACTAACAATACATCCAGTGAACCCAAACCCCAGGGATTTTAAAAAAGTAATTGACATTCTCAATAAAGATGGGGTAATCATTACCCCTACTGATACCATTTACGCCATGGCTTGTAGAATTGATTCTAAAAAAGGATTGGAGCGCATGTGTAGGCTTTCAGGAAAAAAACCTGAGAAAGTAAATTTTTCATTGTTATGTGCAGACTTATCTCATTTGTCTGATTATACCACCAGTATAGACAAACATATTTTTAGGGTATTAAAAGGCAATTTACCGGGCGCATTTACCTTTATTCTCAATGCCAATAAACAAGTGAGTAAATACTTCTCTTGGAATAAAAAAACCATTGGTATTCGAGTTCCAGACAATGTAATTGCGCAACAAATTGTTAAAGAAATTGGGGTTCCATTGTTGGTAACCACCATCCATCATGATGATGAAGTATTGGCTTATATGACAGATCCACTTGAAATAGAAGAAAAATTCTCTAATCAAGTGGACCTGGTTATTGATGGTGGTATTGGAGGCAATGCTCCTTCTACCATTGTAGATTGCTCAAACGGCGAAGTAGAAATACTACGCAATGGAAAATCAGAGTTGATGCAATAAATTTAATCCCATTTGCTTTTGGATGGCTCGGCATCCCAATCGCTGTTTTGTTTGGGTATGTATATTTCTATCACTTTGTCATACTTCCAACTCCAAAACCAAAGTGGGTACAAATACAAAAAACCGGCTGCAAATTGTAATACATTGATATCTCTGCGAACAACTTCATGTGCAAGAATTTCACCGGAACTATTTTTTACATCAACGATCATTTTCTTGGGCAAACCAGCGCGTTGCACTTTAACCACTCCTTTTCCTCTATTGACATTGTTCACATAAATGTTATAGGGCTTTTTAGTATTGGTTAGTACAATACTTGAACTGCCGCAAGATGCCAATAACAAAACAACAAGTGCTATTGCAAGAACATTTAGGGCTTTCATTATCTTTTGAATAAAAATTCAACTTTAAATTCTAAACCTAAAGGAGATTGGGTCGTTTTTGAAACATTTGTACCTGAATAACTTACAGATGTGACATCATACATTCCATAGAATAAATTGGCACCTAACCTTACTGATAAGGTTGAAGTTCTATTGAATATATATCCACCACCCACATTCAAATTTAATCCAGTACCATCGTATGAATCACTACCTTTTTTGACAGTTGAAGTAGAATAACTTACTCCTCCTCCATAAAATGCTGAATTGGCATTGTTGCTAACAGGTTTGAACATTTCTAATGCAACATTAAAAACATTGCTTCCTTTATTTCCAAATCCCAATGTAGGACGGATGTCAAAAATAAAATTTCTTGAATCAAAATACCAACCAGCTCCAATGGTAGTTAATTGTAAATCATACTGAAATGCCTGAAGCCCACCCAAGCAAACTCCAAAACTGTTATTGGTTTGCTTTTGGTTCAATGCTGCTGTTTCTTGGTTGGTTACTGAATAAATATCATCTACTGCTGTAGCTTTAGTTTGGGTACCAATTGAATTGCCAACACGTTGCATAATTGGGTCTAGGTCTTCGGGTGAAGCGGCTTTGAGTTGGTCGAACCACACTTTATTACCAGTTGCTGTCTCAAACAAAGATACATTGACAATGACATTGTCTCCTATTCTGTTCAATGAACCTTTTATAAAATAAGCCGCATCTAATTGTTTGGCTTTGTTCATAATTTCTTCATTCGATTTTTCTGCATCAAATAAAGTGTCTTTGTTACCATCCATAACTACTTGATATTTATTTGCCAAGTCAATGTAATTTTTGAGCAATTTGGTAGCTGAAATTTGAAAGTCCTTTTTAAGGTTAATGGCCTCCAAATACGGAAGAAATACTTTGTTTGATTGTGCTTGAAGCAGGTGAATCGTTCCAATGATTAATCCCAGGGTAATGGTTATTTTTTTCATAAATTTTTAGATAAATGTTTTCAAATATATGAATTACTAGATTTTTTTTAAGAATTTTACCCTTGATATGGAAAACCCAATTTTAGTGGAGATATACAGAGGAGGACTATTAGAAAGTTTTCACCGAGGTGTTGTTTGTGTAGTAGATGAAAACCACCAAGTGATCTTTGAAAAAGGCAATGTACAGCAGGTATGCTACCCCAGGTCGGCCATGAAATTGATTCAGGTTCTACCATTGATTGAAAAAGGTGGTATAGAAAAGTTTGATTTTACACTCGAAGAAATTGCTTTGATGTGTGGGTCTCACAATGCTGAGCCTGAGCATATCAGGGTATTGTATCAAATATTAACCAAAATTGGTTGTACTGCTCAGGATTTAAACTGTGGCGCCCAAGCACCTACCTCTAAAAAGGCTGCAGAAGCTTTGTTATTGAACCACGAAAAACCGAGTCAGATTCACAACAATTGTTCGGGTAAACATGCCGGAATGTTAGCTTTGTGTAAATTGATTAATGCACCTATTGAAGGTTATCTCAAACCAGAACACCCTATTCAACAACTCATTTTAAGTGCTGTTGAAGACCTTTATGCATACCCTAAAAACCAAATGGTTGCCGCATTAGACGGTTGCACAGCTCCAATTTATTCAATACCTGTTTTGAACCAAGCCATTGCCTACCAAAATTTGTGTGGTAATAACACATTTTCTGAAAAGCGAAACCAAGCTTTAACAACTATCAGAAATGCAATTGCTGCCCATCCGTTTATGGTTGCAGGTAGCAAACGCTATTGTACCGATATGATGCTAATAACTGCCCCTCAAGTTATAGGAAAAACAGGAGCTGAAGGTATTTTCTGTATGAGTTTTACAGATAAAAAATGGGGTGTTTGTATTAAAATTGACGACGGCAAAATGCAACCTCAATACCATGTTGCAGAAAAACTCCTTGAAGAAGCAGGTATTTTTGATCAAAATACATTGAAATCGCTTGAAAATTACAGCAAAACTCCTCTGTATAATTTTAACAAATTACAGACAGGAGAAATGATAGCTGTTGACCTGAATTTTAAGTATTGAGTTGATTCTTTAGACTTCTAAAAACAGATTGGAAAACATGTGGAAAACATGTATCTAAATTCCTTTTAAATATTAGGTTTTACAAGCCTTTACTTTTATTTTTACACCTCAAAATATATTTAATCAGATGAGTTCAGAAGGAATGGATAACAAACAAAATTATTCAGCAGACAACATTACCGTATTAGAAGGTTTAGAAGCAGTAAGAAAAAGACCTGCCATGTATATTGGTGATGTTGGTGTGAGAGGCTTGCACCATTTGGTGTATGAAGTAGTAGACAACTCTATTGACGAAGCATTGGCTGGCTATTGCAAGAATATTTTAGTGAACATACATGAAGGCAATGCCATTTCTGTGGAAGATGACGGAAGAGGTATTCCAACTGGAATGCATGCCAAAGAAGGCAAATCAGCATTAGAAGTAGTAATGACTGTTTTGCACGCTGGTGGTAAGTTTGACAAAGATACTTACAAAGTTTCTGGTGGATTGCATGGTGTGGGTGTCAGTTGTGTAAACGCGTTGTCTACCTTATTGAGGGCAACCGTGTACAGAGAAGGTAAAATATTCCAACAAGAGTACAGCTGTGGTAAACCATTGTACGATGTAAAGGTTGTTGGAGAAAGTGACCGAAATGGGACAACTGTATTTTTCCAACCGGATGGTGATATCTTTACCACGTTAGAATACAAATACGATACCTTGGCAGCCAGAATGCGCGAACTGGCCTACTTGAACAGAGGTATCCGAATTACTTTAAAAGACCACAGACCTGATGAAAATGGCGACCTAAAAGAAGAAACATTTTACAGTGAAGGTGGCTTGAAAGAATTTGTAAATTATTTAGATGGTACCCGCGAAAAATTATTACCTGAACCCATTTATGTTGAGGGTGAAAAAGCGGGTATACCGGTTGAGGTGGCTATGATTTACAATAGTGGGTATGCAGAAAACTTGCATTCCTATGTAAACAATATCAATACCATTGAGGGTGGAACCCACGTTGCTGGTTTTAGAAGGGCATTAACCAGAACATTAAAAGCTTATGCTGATAAAGAAGGTTTGCTCAAAAATGTAAAAGTTGAAATCAGTGGAGATGATTTTAGAGAAGGTTTAACAGGGGTTATTTCAGTTAAGGTTCAAGAACCTCAGTTTGAAGGCCAAACCAAAACCAAATTGGGTAACAGTGATGTTACAGGAGCTGTTGACCAATGTGTAGGTGACATGTTGAGCAA
>CANHRW010000082.1 GCA_947462865.1 Bacteroidota bacterium
GTTTTCCGTTACAGGGCTATCATTAAAGAATTAGAAATCCGTAAGTAATCTCAATACCTGTTCAAACAGGTATCGTAATTTTTTTATTTTATTCAAAAAGGGCAGGCCTGAAGGTGCTGCCCTTTTATTTTTAAAAATCGAACAGACAAAAAATATGTCACAAGGAACAATTAAAACATTCACTATTGACGGTAAAACCATCAGTATTGAAACAGGAAAACTAGCCAGACAAGCAGATGGTGCCGTTGTTGTAAAACAAGGCGATACCATGATTCTGGCTACCGTTGTATCTGCATCAGAGGCCAAGCCCGATGTAGATTTTATGCCGCTAACTGTAGATTACCAAGAAAAATTTGCCTCAGTAGGCAGAATCCCAGGTAGTTTCCACAAGCGCGAAGCTAAATTAAGCGATTACGAGGTATTGGTAAGCCGTATTGTAGACAGGGCGTTGCGTCCTTTGTTTCCAGACAATTACCATGCAGACACACAAGTCATGTTGAGTTTGATTTCATCAGACAAAAACATTTTACCTGATGCATTGGTTGGATTGGCTGCTTCTGCTGCATTAATCGTAAGTGATATTCCGTTTAACGGACCTATCTCTGAAGTTAGGGTTGCCCGTATTGATGGCAAGTTTGTAATCAACCCATACAAAGACGAATTGGAACGTGCAGACATGGACTTAATTGTGGCTGGAACAGAACATGATTTAAACATGGTTGAAGGCGAATGTGCCGAAGTAAGTGAAGCCGATATGTTGGCCGCATTGAAACATGCACACGAAGCCATTAAACTTCAAATCAAAGCTCAGTGGGAACTTTGCGACCTGTTAGGAGGCAAAAAACCTACCCGTACCTACAACCACGACAGAAGCAACGAAGAATTAGAAGCGGCAATTAAAGCTTATGCTTTTGATCAAGTTTATGCTATTGCAAAATCAAAATTGGGCAAAGCAGAAAGATCAGCTGCTTTCAAAGCGGTTCGCGAAGCATATAAGGCCAGTTTGCCAGAAGGCACTGAAATTGACTCGTTTTTAACCAATAGGTATTTTCACGATGTTGAATACGATGCGGTTCGTAAAATGATTTTAGACGAAAAGCAGCGTTTAGATGGAAGGAATTTAGACCAAGTAAGACCAATTTGGTCTGAGATAAATTATTTGCCAGCTGCACATGGTTCTGCTGTATTTACTCGTGGCGAAACCCAATCTTTAACCACAGTTACTTTGGGTTCTAAATTAGATGAGCAGATGTTGGATAGCCCAATGAATGAAGGTTATGCAAAATTCATGTTGCATTATAATTTTCCAAGTTTCTCAACAGGTGAAGTTAAACCAAACCGTGGCCCTGGCCGTAGAGAAATTGGACATGGAAACTTGGCTTTGAGAGGCTTAAAAAGAGTATTGCCTAGCAGAGAAGAAAACCCATATACCATCCGTATTGTGAGCGATATCTTAGAATCAAATGGTTCTTCATCTATGGCTACTGTATGTGCGGGCTCATTGGCTTTGATGGATGCTGGTATTAAAATAAAAGGCGCTGTTTCAGGTATTGCCATGGGTTTAATTTCAGACGAAAGCACGGGTAAATATTCTATTTTATCTGATATTTTGGGTGATGAAGACCACTTGGGCGATATGGACTTTAAAGTAGTAGGTACAGCAAACGGTATTGTGGCTTGCCAAATGGATATTAAAATCAATGGCTTAAAATGGGAAATGGTTGAAGAAGCCTTGAACCAAGCAAAAGCTGGTCGTTTGCATATCATGAACGAAATGAACAAAACCATTGCCACTCCTGCTGCCGACTTAAAACCTCATTCACCACGCATTGAAACCATTTATATTGACAAAGAATTCATTGGTGCAGTAATCGGACCAGGTGGCAAAGTCATTCAAGGTATTCAGAAAGAAACAGGTACAGTTATTTCTATTACCGAAGAAGGTGAAAAAGGCATTGTAGAAATTGCATCTAACAATGGCGAAGCAATGGCTAGAGCCTTGCAAATTGTTCGTGGCATTGTTGCAGTTCCAGAAATTAACCAAGTATATACTGGTAAAGTAAAATCGATTGTTGATTTTGGTGCTTTCGTAGAAATTTTACCCGGTAAAGATGGTTTGTTGCATATCAGCGAAATTAGCTACAACCGCTTGCCTAGCATGGAAGGTGTTTTACAAATTGGTGAAGAGCTTGAAGTAAAATTAATTGAGGTTGATAAAAAAACCGGCAAATTAAAATTGTCAAGAAAAGCTTTGTTGCCAAAGCCTGAAGGATATGTTGAACCGGCTCCAAGAGAGAACAGACCTCCCAGAAGAGACGACCAACGCAGACCTCATAGAGAACAAAACTAATTGAGGAATTCAATAGATGAAGGGGCCGAAAGGCCCCTTTTTTCATCTCTTTTTATATATTGCAAGCATGAACAGTCCTAAAAACATTGCAGTTATTGGTGGAGGAAGCTGGGCCACGGCCTTGGTTAAGATATTGAGCGAAGAAAAAAAGGCTGCCAATAGCCAAATAAACAGTTTACAGTGGTGGGTAAGAAGCGAAGAAAAAGCGCAATTCATTAGACAATACAAACACAACCCCGATTATTTAAGCTCAGTTGAAATTCACCCTGAAACCGTTCAGGTAAATGCCAATTTAAAAGAGGTCATTCAACAAGCAGACTTGTTATTGGTAGCTGTTCCTGCAGCCTTTGTAGAGGCCAGTTTTGAGCAAATTACTCCAACAGACTTGGCGGGCAAAGTGATTGTATCAGCCATTAAAGGTTTGATACCAAGCAGCAAAGAAATTGTAGGCGATTTTTTCATCTCACATTATGGAGTTAAAGAAGACCAAATTTTGGTAATTTCTGGCCCATGTCATGCTGAAGAAGTGGCATCAGAAAAACTTTCTTATTTAACCATAGCTGGTTTAAACCAATCTTTGGCAAGGTATTTTGCTGAACTATTAAAATGTAGGTTCATCAGAACTGTTGTTTCCAGTGATGTAAGAGGAACAGAATATGGTGCAGTACTTAAAAATATTTATGCGGTGGCTGCCGGCATTTGCCATGGCTTGGGTTATGGAGACAATTTTCAAGCGGTATTGATGAGCAATAGTATCCGTGAAATGAAACGTTTTTTGCTCAACATCACAGACACCGACCGTAAAATAAACCACAGTGCTTATTTGGGAGACTTACTGGTAACAGGCTATTCTGTTCATAGCCGCAACAGAACTTTTGGCAACATGATTGGAAAAGGCTACACCGTTCAAGCCGCACAACTCGAAATGAAAATGATTGCCGAAGGATATTATGCCACCAAAAACATGTTTGAACTCAATAAAAAAACACAAGTTACCATGCCTATTTTAAATTGTGTTTACAACATACTATACGAGGGCAAATCAGCAAAAGCCGAAATAGAAAAATTAACAGACCACTTGGTTTAATTAAGCCCTGATAACCCCCAGTTTATATGCTTCTGTGATGGGTTGATGATTGGCCGCTTCAATGCCCATACTAATCCATTTACGGGTTTCTTGAGGATCTATAATGGCATCAATCCACAAACGAGCAGCAGCGTAATAAGGAGTAGTTTGTTTGGCATACTTTTCAGTAATTTCCTTGAGCATGGCTGCTTTCTTTTCTTCTGTTATGGTTTCCCCTTTTGATTTGAGTGAGGCCTCTTCTATTTGCAACAAAACCTTAGCCGCTTGCGCCCCGCCCATCACCGCAATACTTGCATTGGGCCAAGCCACAATTAAACGTGGGTCATAAGCCTTGCCACACATGGCATAATTACCCGCTCCATAAGAATTTCCAGTTATGATGGTAAACTTTGGAACAATAGAATTGGCTTGGGCGTTTACCAGTTTAGCGCCGTCTTTAATAATTCCTCCATGTTCACTTCTTGAACCCACCATAAAACCAGTTACATCTTGTAAAAATACCAATGGAATTTTTTTCTGGTTGCAATTCATAATAAAATGTGCGGCTTTGTCGGCACTGTCGCTGTATATGACCCCTCCAATTTGCATTTCTACAGGGTTGTCTGTAGCACTTTGTTTAGGCTTTTTGGCTTTTACAACTTGTCTGTTATTGGCCACAATTCCAACAGCCCATCCATCTATCCTAGCATAACCACAGGTAATGGTTTTACCATACCCCTCTTTGTAAGCTTCAAAAGAATTGGCATCAACCAACCTTTCAATAATTTCTATTACATCAAATGGTTTTGTAAAATCATTGACAGCAGCATATACATCCAATATTGATTTACTTGGCGTGATGGCTTCTATTCTATTGAAACCCGCTTGCTGACTCGCTCCAATTTTTGAGAAGATACTTCTAATGCGATCTAAACAAGCTGCATCATTGTCAAATTTATAATCGGTTACCCCACTTATTTCACAGTGGGTACTTGCCCCACCTAGGGTTTCGTTGTCTATTTCTTCGCCTATAGCTGCTTTTACCAAATACGAACCTGCTAAAAAGATAGAACCTGTTTTATCTACAATCATGGCTTCATCACTCATGATGGGTAGATAAGCACCACCTGCTACACAAGAACCCATTACCGCTGCTATTTGAGTAATGCCCTTGCTACTCATTACAGCGTTGTTTCTGAACATGCGTCCAAAATGTTCTTTGTCAGGAAATATTTCATCTTGCATGGGCAAATAAACACCTGCACTGTCAACCAAATAAATAATCGGTAAATTGTTTTCTATTGAAATTTCTTGTGCCCTTAAATTCTTTTTACCAGTTATAGGAAACCAAGCTCCAGCCTTTACAGTGGCATCATTGGCTACAACCACACATTGCACTCCGCTCACATAACCAATCACTACTACTACCCCACCTGCGGCACAGCCTCCATGTTCCGCATACATTTCATAACCTGCGAATGCTCCAATTTCTATGCTTTGCGAATCCTTGTCCAACAAATAAGCAACACGTTCTCTTGCCAGCATTTTGCCTTTTTCTTTTTGTTTGGCTGCTGCTTTGTCTCCTCCACCTTTGTGTTGTTGGGCCAACTTGGCATGTAAATCATTTAAAATTTCATTCATAACAGGTTCTTATTTAATCACAAATCTAAAATTAAGCGGACAAAATCAAACTGAGTTTGTTACTTCTGTTTTATTGGTTAATTTTGCACTTGGGTAAGCTCTGTACGACTAGCTCCCTCTAATCCCCCAGGTCTTGATCGAAGCAAGGGCGTGAGGTTGTAGCGGTGCGATGCAGTCGGCTTACCCTTTTTTATTTTTAAAACTTAAGCAATAGTCTAAAATTTATTCTGCGATTGGTAAGGTAATTAGGCACCGCAAACCTATTGGCCTCAACATCTTCTACCCAAATATAACTGATGGTATTGTTTACACCCAATAGATTAAATACCTCAATTCCAAACCATGCCGACTGAATATTTCGCTTTAAAAAAGTATTTCTTTTCTTGAGGTTCTCATCAATCATTACTTTGCTAAAACCAATATCTACACGCCTGTAACTGGGCATACGGTTCAAGTCATTGTTTCTGTTTTGATCAGGTACACCAAATGGGAAACCTGTTCCGTAAACCAAATTCAAATTCATTTTATAGCTCTTGTTCTTTCTCAAATAATCCTGAAAATAAATAGCAAACGTAACGCGCTGGTCTGTTAACCTAGGCACGTACTTGGGCGAAACAGCCTTACCCGCTTGGTCTTTCTGTCCGCTTACTATTTCTTTGGTATCTAAGACACTGATACTGGCCCAACTTTCTGCTCCTTTTACAAATTCACCGTTCACTCTTAAATCAATACCGGTGGCATAGCCATTGCTTTGTAAATTGGGCATGTACCTAATGCGTACATTGTCTATTTCATATGGAATCAAGTTTGACAATTGCTTGTAATAAGCTTCTGCAATAAATTTAAATGGACGGTTCCAAGCTTTGAAATTCATATCGGCTCCAGCCACATAATGTATTGATTTTTGAGCCAACACATTGGGCTGTAAAACACCTTGATAATTTCTAAGTTCTCTGTAAAATGCAGGTTGGTAGTACCAACCATAGGCAAACTTCAACAACCAATCTTTTTTATATTTAACTGGTCCATTCAAAGGATTTTGTTGTTTGTTATAGGGTCTATTTGGTTCAAACGAAACCTGTGCCCTCGGACTGATTAACAATTCTTGGTTGTATGTCCAGTAGTTGGTTCTGACACCGTAATTTACTTGTAGGTTATATGCCTTTTGAAGTGTCATTGCATTTTGAATGTACCCATTGAACCGTGCAGAATTCATTTGCAGGCGGGTGGTTAAGAAGCTGCTCAATTCAAATACCGTATCATTTACCAATGGAGGCCTTGAAAACCCGGCAGAATCATCGTAATTCCATTCATGCAAACGATCGGTTATTTGTTCTTGCTGCATGCCTATACCCCACTGAAGTTGACCTTTGGAATGGGTATAACTGCCTCTATGAGACAATTGATTCACCTGTGCCTGCACATAGTTTCTGGCATTATTAATGAAATAGCCAACACCCTTTAAATTCCTAGCTCTAGCAAAATTATCTGAACCCATATTGGTTTCAATATCACTCAAACGGTATGCACCCTCTACAGTAAACACTTCGCTTTCATTCGAAAAATAAGATGAAGCAATGAGTTTGAGCTGGGTTTTTAAATTGGGCTTGTACACCAAACTGGCGGCATGCATGGTGGTTTGATAAGACATTAAATCAGCCCCATCAAAAAATATCTGCAATTGGTAGGCTGCTTTTACGGTTCCAAAAACTGTTTCTCTATTTTGTGGAATAAAGAAATAGTCGTTTTGGGCATAGCTTCCTAAGTATGACAAACTCAAGTTGTCTTTGAGGTGATAGGTGAGCAATAACTGAACATCAGAAAAACTAGGTCGGTAATCTCCTTTGGTATCGAGGCTGCCAATTACATAGCTATTGTTCCAATACCTGGCTCCTAACAAATACGTGAATTTGTAATTTTTTGAAGCGCCTTCTAAGTGGGTCATAACGCCCATTAAACTGGTATTAACCGATGCTGCAAATTTCTTTGGTTCTTTGTACTTGATATCTAATACACTGCTCATTTTATCGCCGTATTTGGCTTCAAACCCACCGGCAGAGAATTTCACTTGTTGCACCAATTCGCTGTGTATAAAGCTCAAGCCTTCTTGTTGACCCGACCTAGGCAAAAACGGTCGGTATATTTCAATGTCATTGACATAAATTAAATTTTCGTCAAAATTACCACCTCGCACATTGTATTGTGCACTGAGTTCATTGTTAGAACTCACACCCGGAAGTGTGCTCAAGATCTTTTCAAAACTACCACTCACATTAGGCAGAGTTGCCGATTTTTTGGGATCTATGGTATAAGTAGAAGCCTTACCCCTGTCTATTTCTTCAGTAAACACAAATTGATCTAAAGCCAAGCCATTGCCCATTACAATTGCCAATTCATACACTTGACCACTGCTCAATATAGGTATCTTGAGTTTTACTGAGGGCCTACCAACATAAGAGGCAACCAATTCGTGTGCTTGACCTTCTTTTACTTTTAATTGAAAAAAACCGTTTTGTTCACTCAGGGTATTTTGGTTCTGACCAATAATCTGAATATTGACATCGGCTAATTTTAGTCCACTAGAATCTGCTACATACCCCCTGATACTTGCTTCTTGAGCAATGGCCAGTTGGGTTAAACACAGAAATCCTATGAGAACATACCAATACCTATTCATGAAAAATAATTAACGAAAAACTTTGTAGTTTCTGATGTGCTTTACAAGGTTAATAGATTCTGAGTCGGAAACAAAATAAAGCGGGAGCACTTGTTTAAAGCGCTTTCAAATCGGCAATGGCTTGAGTTGGGTTGGTAGCTCCAAACACAAAATTACCTGCAACCAATACATCTGCTCCGGCTGCAATGAGGTCTTTGGCAGTTTGCTCGTTCACACCCCCATCAATTTCAATAAGGCAATTTGATTGTTTTGCTGTAATCATGGCTTTGAGCGTTGCACATTTTTGAACAGTTTGTTTGATAAATTTTTGTCCACCAAAACCTGGATTTACGCCCATTAAACAAACCAAATCAAGGTCTGCAATCACATCTTCTAACAGCGAAACCGGTGTATGTGGATTTACAGCAACACCCGCTTTCATACCCAGCTCTTTGATAGCATGAATGGTTCTGTGTAAATGATTGCATGCTTCAATATGAACTGTTAAAACTTCAGCTCCTACCGCTTTAAAATCGGCCAAGTA
>CANHRW010000083.1 GCA_947462865.1 Bacteroidota bacterium
ATTTTTTAAGTCCCAATAAGATTGGCCCAATGGCTTCAGCAGCTCCCATTGCCTGTAGCATTTTATACGTAATGTTACCACTTGACAAGGATGGGAAAATAAATGTATTCACTGGCTCTCCATTTAATTCACTAAATGGAAAATTCTCTTTCAAGAGTTTTTGACTCATTGCTATGTTAGCTTGAATTTCTCCATCAACAACCATTTGCGGATAGATAGCCTTAAGCTGTCTTCTCACTTCTGCCATTTTAGAAGGTACTTCTCCATTGGCAGAACCAAAATTACTATAAGATAACAAAGCCGTTTTGGGTTGTATATTGAATTTTTTTACTGCAGTATTTGCCAATGCCGTAATATCAATCAGTTCCTTAACAGTTGGATCAGGATTTACTGTGCAATCAGCAAAAAACAAAGGGCCCTTTTTGCTCAACATAATATACATGCCCGCCACCACTGAAGTATGCTCCTCTTTACCCAATATTTGTAAAGCAGGTCTGATGGTAGAAGGATAATTTTTTGTTAACCCAGAAATCATGGCATCTGCTTCTCCAGTTTCAACCATCATCGGAGCAAAGTAGCTTCTATCTCTGACCAGTTTCTTGGCCTCATACAAGGTAATGCCTTTGCGCTGGCGTTTTTGGAACAAGATTTCTGCAAAAGCATTTCTCTTGTCTTCATGTTCCATTGGGTCAATAATTTGAACATCACCCAACTTAATCTCATGATCAGCAATAATCTGTTCTATTTTCTGACGGTTACCCAATAAAATAGGAATGGCAATGCCTTCGTCTTTTACAATTTGAGCCGCTCTCAATATTTTAAAATTATCTGCTTCACTGAAAACTACTCGTTTAGGCGATTGCTTGGCTTTGTCAGTAAGGGCACGCATAAAATTGCTTTCATTGCCCAAACGGTTTAACAATTCATTGTGATAGGCATCCCAATTTTTAATGGGATGTTTGGCAACACCGCTTTCCATTGCAGCTTTTGCTACAGCAGGTGAAACTGTTGTAATGAGTCGAGGGTCTATTGGTTTTGGAATGATATAAGACCTGCCAAAGGTTACATTTTTTTCGTCATAAGCGAGCAATACCATTTCTGGAACAGGTTCTTTGGCTAACTTCGCCAAAGCATGTACTGCTGCAATTTTCATTTCCTCATTAATTTTAGTGGCTCTTACATCAAGTGCACCTCTAAAAATATAAGGAAAACCCAATACATTATTTACTTGATTAGGATGGTCGCTTCGGCCAGTACACATGATAATATCAGGCCTTGATGCCATGGCTAAATCATATTGAATTTCTGGGTTAGGATTAGCTAAAGCAAACACAATACAATCTTTGTTCATGCTCCTAATCATATCCTGACTCACTACATCGGCTTTTGACAAACCAACGAATACATCCGCATCTTGCATGGCTTCAGTAAGCGTATGTATATCTCTAGAAGTAGCAAATTGCTTTTTAATGGAATCTAATGCTGGGTTATCATGCCTAATGACTCCTTTGCTATCGCACATGATCAAATTCTCAGGAGCAACTCCTAAGGCAAGCATTATTTTGGCACAGCTGATGGCAGAGGCACCAGCACCATTGTATACAACTTTAACTTTACCAATTTCTTTACCAACCAATTCCAAGGCATTGAGCAGTGCTGCTCCAGTGATAATTGCAGTACCATGTTGGTCGTCATGCATAATTGGAATATCCAACTCTTCTTTGAGACGTGTTTCTATTTCAAAACATTCGGGCGCTTTAATATCCTCAAGGTTAATCCCTCCAAATGTACACGAGATATTTTTAACCGTTTGAATGAATGACTCCACATCTTTTGTGTTCACTTCAATATCAAACACATCAATATCTGCAAAAATTTTAAACAATACCCCTTTGCCTTCCATGACAGGCTTAGAGGCATCTGCACCAATGTCACCCAGTCCTAAAACAGCTGTTCCATTTGAAATGACTGCAACCAAATTACCTTTGGCAGTATATTTATAAATGTCTTCAGGATTTTCTGCAATAGCTAAACAAGGTTCTGCCACACCTGGTGAATAAGCCAAACTTAAATCTCTTTTGGTATTGGTTGGTTTAGTGGGTACAACAGCTATTTTACCGGGTCTGCCTTTGCTATGGTATTTTAAAGCGTCTTCTTTTAATGAACTCATGAATGTTTAAATCTGTTAAAAATTTGGTTTAATACTCATTTCAGCATAGTAATCAATAATGGCACTCACTGCATCATCAGCAGTATCAACCAATTTGAACAAAAACAAATCCTCCTCATTGATGTTTTTTTCTTTTTTGCACATCGTTTCTTTGAGCCAATCTATTAGTCCGCCCCAGTATTCAGTACCAACTAAAACTACTGGGAAACGAGCTACTTTGTGTGTTTGTATTAATGTCAACGATTCAAACAATTCATCTAGCGTTCCAAAGCCACCTGGCATGGCTATAAATCCCTGTGCATATTTAACAAACATCACTTTCCTGACAAAAAAGTAATCGAAGTTGATGTTTTTGTCTTGGTCTATGTACCTATTGTGAAACTGTTCAAAGGGCAATTCAATGTTCAATCCAACAGATTTTCCACCCGCCTCAAATGCCCCTTTATTTCCAGCCTCCATAATACCCGGACCTCCACCAGTAATGACCCCAAAGCCAACTTTTACAAGCTTTTTGGCAATTTCTTCTGCCAGTAAATAATACTTGTTGTCGTTTTTGGTTCGGGCTGATCCAAATATAGATACACAAGGTCCAATTTTACTCATCTTTTCAAAGCCTTCTACAAACTCGGCCATGATTTTAAAAGTGGCCCAACTATCGCTCACTTTGATTTCTGGCCAATCCTTTTTCTGGAAAGCCAATTTAATGCGTTCTTCTTCTGTCATTTGCTTAAAATTAATGGGCAGCAAGCCCTATTGAATGAATTAAGACAACAAGTCTTTTAGGCAATTTGAAATGATCTTTCCATCTGCCCTACCTGCAAAATGTTTCATTGCTAAAGGCATAACTTTTGAAAAATCAGCCGCAGATGTTGCACCGTTAGATTGAAGCAGGGTTAATAATTCCTGTTTAATTTGCTCGGTTGATAATTGTTCCGGCAAATATTTTTCAATCACAGTCAACTCTTCTGATTCAGTTTTGGCCAAATCTGTTCGTCCGTTTTGTAGATATATATCTAGAGATTCTTTTCTTTGTTTGGCTAATTTTTGAAAAATTTTGATGGATTGCTCATCTGAAACTATTCCATTTGCTCCAGCTTCAGAGCCAGCCAACAACAAGGCCGACTTTAATCCACGCAATGCACGCAGACTTACTTCGTCTTTTGCTTTCATTGCTGTAATAATATCTGCGTTTACTTTTTCTTGTAAAGTCATGGTCTATTTCTTAACTATCAAATGAAGTCAATATTATTCGCTAATACAACTGTCTATTTTTTCTTTGCAATAAATTTACTGCCTTTCCCAAGGAAAAAGCTGAAAGTATCGCTTCTTAAACCCAACCTAAGTGTTTCTAATGGAATGATATCATTTGGTGCAATATTTCCAAGGTTCACATTGGCTCCTACTAATTTAATAAAATAGGTTTGTTGTGCTTTTTGTGGGGCTTCCCATATGATTTTTTCTTCAGGTATTTTGGTTAATATTTCTTGAACCAACCCTTCTCTAACTTCACCACTACTCCTATATACTCCAACATTTCCGGCTTCTCTAGCTTCTGCAATTACTTTCCAAGCACCAGCAGCCAATTCACTTTGCATCAATTCTATCCATTGGTAGGGAGGAATTATTTTTTCTACGTCTTTGCTACCAACTTCACTCAAAACAGTTACATGTTTGCTTAGTTTGGCAATGAGTTCCAGTTTCATTTCATGTGGTAATTCTATTGAACCATCTGAAATTTCAGCATGTTGCATGCCATACTTTTCAAGCATTTTAATGTAGTCTTCGAATTGATTACGAACCAAGTAAGCTTCAAATAGTGTACCTCCAAAATAAACTATTATACCGTTAGATTGGTACAATTTAATTTTCTCTTGCAAGTTTGGGGTAACATACGAAGTGCCAAAACCCAATTTAACAATATCGGTAAATGCACCACTTACGGAAATCATATCTTCGGCTTCTCGTATACTAAGGCCTTTATCCATCACCATTGTAAGACCAGTGTTTCTAGGCTTTATAGGTCTTTCCGGAATATGTTTTAACTTAAAATTCATGCGTGCACGCAAATTACGGGATTTAAGATAAGATGTTCTAACTTATTCTATTGATTTTGGTCGGTAAGTATCTATCATCTGAATAAATTCAGGAATCAAGGCAAATTCAGGATTGGTTTCAAATAAGTGGTTATGCTCCTCAAAATTAAGTTGTAGTGCTTTTTCAAATTGAACAAGGGATTCTTTTGT
Source organism: Bacteroidota bacterium (assembly GCA_947462865.1). Classification (GTDB taxonomy): domain Bacteria; phylum Bacteroidota; class Bacteroidia; order UKL13-3; family UKL13-3; genus CAISCU01. Next base: position 4,414 of record CANHRW010000083.1, read on the forward strand.
TTTACCTGATTTGTAAAGTACCAAAGCCAATCTGTAATAACACGCAAATGACTCTGGGTTGAAAGTCAATGCTGTTTTGAGTAGTTTCTCAGCTCCAGCATAATCTGCTGATTTATAAAGTACATAGGACCAATCTATCCAAGCCTCTGCAAACGATGGATCAAGTTCGGTAACTTTTTCAAAGGTGCCAATTGCATCATCGGTTTTGTCTAAGGCATACTCGCATTCTGCCAAAACCATTAAATATTCTATATTGTCTGTTTCCAATAAAACAGCACGTTTGAAAAATTGTAAAGCATCTTTTCCTTTGTCATCTTTGAACAATGTCAATCCAATTCCAAACCAGGCCTCTGCAAGATTGGGATTGACCAAACTGGCTTTTTTATACAAAGCTCTAGATTGATCATAGTCCCCTTTTCGTTCAAAACATCCAGCTAAATTACAAAGTGTAATGCCGTCTTCACCTTCATCTTCAATGACCTCTTGATAGGTTTTAATGGCTTCATCGAATTGTTCTAATTCTACCAAAGCATTTGCCTTGTTAAATTTAGCAACAGTATAAGAATCATCGATAACCAAACAGAAATCAAATGCATCTATGGCTTCTTTAAAATGATTGAGTTTAGTATGAATTACTCCTAAATTATACCAAGCAGTAGCGTTGTATGGTTCTAAATCTATCAATTGGTTTAAAAGCGCAATAGCTTCATCAAACTTATTCATTAAATCTAGACAATTAGCAGCCTCATAATAGGCTTGTTCATTAGCTGGATCCAATTTGATAATTTCTTTGAAATAATGAATGGCCTCTGAAAACAAATCGTTGTCTTGATGAATGAAGCCAATTTCGAACAAACAATCCGTTAGCTCATCGGTATATTGAATGGCTTTATCAAACCATATTTTTGCTTCAACTGGATCTTCTAAACCCAACAAAACTTCTCCTTTGAGGAGATATACCTCTGCATTGCAAGGTTCGTAAATGGCTGCCTTATCTAATTCAGTCAATGCTAAATTATACTTGTCTGTATGTAAATATACTTCTGCCAACTTGACCCAAAAGCCAACATGCTGTGGATACATTTCTAAACCAAATTGTATAGCCGATTCAGCTTTCTTGTACTTTTCCTGCTGTAAATAATGTTCCGCTATCAATTCTATGGCATCAGGTTCAAAATAGTCTTTGGTTCTATTCCTGAGCATTTTCTCATAGCGTTGAACAAAATTGCTGGTTTCCTCTCCTAAAAAATCATTTCCTTCCATGGCAATTCATTTAACAATTCAAAAATAACTGAAAGTTCTTTAGTCAGATACCTAATATCTCCTTTTTTTTTATAATTTTTGAACCGATGGTTCAAATTAAAAATTGGAAAAAGCGTTTATTTTTAATATACTCTTTATTAGGCTTCTGCCCTTTATTAATTGCACAAACCCTGCCAATGATTCAAAATCAGGCAAAGTGGCAGCAACAGGTGAATTATTCAATAGATGTGAAGTTAGACGATAAGCGTCAAATGCTCACTGGTTTTGAAGAATTTATTTACACCAACAATTCTCCAAATACTTTGTTTGAAATTTATATTCATTTGTGGCCCAATGCTTACAAAAATAACCAAACTGCATTGGTAAAACAGGAATTAGAAAATAAGAATACCAGCCTTTATTATGCATCAAAAAAAGACAGAGGATGGATTGATTCATTACAACCAAACATCAATGGCAAGCCTGTAGATTTTATCTATGACAAAAACATTGATTATGCCAAAATTTTACTACCTCAGCCGCTATTGCCGGGCCAACAATTGGTTTTTTCAACACCATTCAGAGTAAAAATACCCGGTAAAGTTTTTAGCAGAATGGGTTTAGAAGACAGCATTTATTGTATTACACAGTGGTTTCCAAAACCAGCAGTATATGATATTAACGGATGGAACCCCATGCCCTATCTAGACCAAGGTGAATTTTATAGTGAATTCGGGAAATTTACAGTGAACATAGAAGTTCCAAGAGATTACGTTGTTGCGGCAACAGGAAATCTAACAAACAAACTGGAATTGGAATGGTTAAAAAACAAAATTGTAAATGCCAAAACAGAAAATCCTGAAACAAACAGCTTCAAGAAATTACAATTTGTTCAAGACAGTGTGCATGATTTTGCGTGGTTTGCTTCTAAGAAATTTAAAATAGCCAAAAGCGTGGTGCTATTGCCAAGTGGAAAAACAGTTGACACCTGGATATATGCACCAAAAGCCTCGAAAGAAAGCCTGGCAACAGGTTTAAATGATGCCAATGAAGCAATTCATTTTTACAGCACAAAAGTTGGAGAGTACCCTTACAACATTGCCAGTGTAGTCATTACCCCTTTAGAGGCCGGTGGAGGCATGGAATATCCAACCATTACAAACTGTCAAAGCATAGACAAAACTACAATCGTCCATGAAATCGGTCACAATTGGTTTTATGGCATATTAGGTTCTAACGAAAGAGCTTATCCTTGGATGGATGAGAGTATCAACACTTATTACGAAAACCGAAACGACCAACAGCTTGAACGCTCAGCCGCTGCCATTAAGGAAAAGAAGGTATTTGATTTTAATTTAGTTCAATTCAATTCATCTGCGTTCTTGTATAGATGGACCGCTCGAAAAAATACAGACCAAGCTGGAAATTTACACAGCACCAAATACACGGACATGAATTATGGTAGTATTGTATATGCCAAAAATCCATTGTCATTTGCCTACTTAGAAGCTTATATGGGAACCCTAGCATTTGATAAAATGATGCAAGCTTATTTTCAAGAATGGAAATTCAAACACCCTTTGCCAAATGATTTTTTTGATCATTTATACCGATACGGAAATCCTAGTTTGAATTGGTTTCAAAAAAGCCTTTTAAACAGCACCCAAAAACAAGACATTGCTGTTTCTGGCAATCAAAAACAAATCAAACTCTACAATTTAGGAAGTCTTAACCTGCCTATGCCTTTAAGTTTAAAGTTAGGTGACAGTATTGTTGACACGCGCTGGTTCAATCAGGATACTGTTTTAAAATGGTCTGATTTTAGCAAGTGGGATACGTATGATATAAAAGCTAAAGATAGTATTTCTGTAAGTGTTGAATTAACAAATGCTCCACTAGATATATACCCTCAAAACAACCAACTCAATTTTACACGCAAGAATCCGATTATTCAATTAAAACCGCTCTTTAATTTTGAAAACAACTTATCACCTACTGTTTTTTGGATGCCCATTTACGGCTGGAACACCTACAATAAAAGCATGTTGGGATTGGCGTTTTACAACAGTATTTTACCTGAACAAGCAAATGAATTCACTTGGAGTCCAATGTATAGTTTTCACACAAACAACATCAATGGCTACTTTGATTTTAAACACCGATTTTACCCATTAAACCCTATCATTAAAAATATAGCATTGGGTATTCAAATGAAAAGTTATGCGCATCAAATTCCTGACAATGGAAGTAACACCAATGCACAATACAGCAAATTTGAGCCTTACATTGAAACTGAATTGAAACCAAGCAACCCTAGAAACAATATCAGTCAAAAATTCTACGCTGGTTGGGCAATCCTCAATAACAATTTCCAAACCAATGAATTGTTTAAATGGAACAACAACACGCTTGGTTTATTACATGTCAAATACAATTACGATAGGGCTGTATGTTTTTTCCCAGCCAAAGCTCAAATTGAATACCAATTAGATGTGAATAAAACGAGTATACATAAATTAGGCCTGAGTTTTGAGCAAGGTTTTGAAATTGAA
>CANHRW010000084.1 GCA_947462865.1 Bacteroidota bacterium
AGCACCCTGAAGGGCCATTGAATTTATTACGGTTGCCAACATACCCATGTAATCTCCTTGGGCACGGTCAACCAAACCACCTGCTACACCTTGCACACCTCTAAATATATTGCCACCACCAATGACAATGGCTACTTCTACGCCTGCATCCACCACAGTTTTTACATCTTTGGCGTATTGTTCCAATTGTTTGGGATCAATACCGTATTGCATGGTTCCCATGAGGGCTTCACCGCTTAGCTTTAGCAAGACTCTTTTGTATTTCATTTCAGGGTTATTTGAGTTTAAATTTAATCAATTGAAAACAGAACCAAAAAAAATCCCCACCAATTGGTGAGGATTCTTTAAAATTATAAAGAAATTCGCTTGAACGAGATGACACTCAGTCCGCTCTCTGCTTCGTTGAGCATTTGCGCTACTGTTTTGCTGCCATCTTTTACAAACTCTTGGTTTAACAAGGTATTGTCTTTGTAGAATTTACCCAATTTACCTTGAGCAATTTTCTCCAACATGTTTTCTGGTTTGCCTTCAGCACGGGCTTGATCCATACCAATGGCAATTTCTCTTTCAATAACAGTTGGGTCTACATCTTCTTTGTCTACTCCTACTGGGTTCAAAGCTGCAATTTGCATAGCAGCGTCTTTACCAGCAACCATATTGGCATCTGAAGGCGCATTGTTCATAGATACCAAAACACCCAATCTGTTTCCAGCATGGATATATGCTACCAAGTTGTCGCCTTTTACCAATTCGTATTTAACTACATCAATTTTTTCACCAATTTTAGCAACTTGGTCGGTAATTTTATCACCTACAGTTGCACCATCCATAGCCAAGGCTTTGAATGCATCAATGCTTTCTGGTTGGTTAGCCAATGCTACTTCAGCCAATTTGTGTGCAAATGCAACGAAATCTTCGTTTTTAGCAACGAAATCAGTTTCAGAACTCAACTGAACAATGACACCTGTTTTTCTGTCAGAAGAAGTTTTAGCAATGATTGCACCTTCTTTTGCATCACGGTCTGCTCTGTTCGCTGAAATTTTTGCACCTTTTTTGCGAAGAAAATCTACGGCTGCTTCAAAATCACCATTGGTTTCTTGCAAAGCTTTCTTGCAATCCATCATGCCGGCGCCAGTCATTTGGCGTAATTTATTTACATCGGCTGCACTAATTGACATAATTTTATTTGTTGTTTTTTGTTATGAATGGTCTATTTAAAAAAAGAGAATTTGAAAACATTCAAATTCTCTTTTGTATTATTTTTTTAAAGAGAAGGCTTATGCTTCTTCTTTTTCTGCTACTGCTTCTTTGTCTACAGTTTCTTCTTTTTCACGTTTACGCTCGCTCAAACCTTCAACAATTGCGTCGGTTACATAACGGGTAATCAATGAAATTGATTTTGCAGCATCGTCATTTGCAGGGATTGCAAAATCTACCAAAGTTGGATCTGAATTGGTATCAACGATTCCAAATGTAGGAATGTTTAATTTAGTTGCTTCAGCTACTGCAATGTGCTCACGTTTGATATCAACAATGAACAAGGCTGCTGGCAATCTGTTTAAATCAGCAATACCACCCAATACTTTGTTCAATTTTACTTTTTCACGCTCAATCATTAAGCGCTCTTTTTTGTTGATGTTTACATAAGTACCATCTGATGCTAACTTTTCTAAGCTTTGCATTTTCTTGATGCTCTTACGAACAGTTGCAAAGTTAGTTAACATACCACCTAACCAACGGTCAGATACATAAGGCATGTTTACCCTTTGAGCTTCGCTTTCGATGATCTCTCTGGCTTGCTTTTTGGTAGCAACGTAAAGAACTTTACGACCAGACTTAACAATGTTTTTGATGGCTTGTGCGGCCTCATCCAGCTTTACAGCTGTTTTGTGTAAATCGATGAGGTGGATTCCATTCTTCTCCATAAAAATGTACGGAGCCATCTTTGGATTCCATTTGCGGGTAAGGTGACCAAAATGCACACCCGCTTCCAACAACTCTTCTTGAGTGATTTTTGACATATGATTTTTGAAATTCGGATTAACGTTTTACGAATTGGAAACGTCTACGTGCTTTCTTCTGTCCTGGTTTCTTACGTTCAACCATTCTAGGGTCACGGGTTAACAATCCATGTACTTTTAACACTGGCTTTAATTCAGCGTTGTGCTTTACCAAAGCTCTTGCGATTGCAAGTTTCAATGAGTCTGCTTGACCATGAACACCGCCACCGTTTAAGTGTGCGTTCACATCAAATTGACCCATGGTATCAGTTACTTCAAATGCTTTATTAGCAGCACTTAATAATACGATGCTCGGAAAGTATTCTTTGCTTTCTTTACCGTTAACAGTCATCTTGCCGGTTCCAGGTGTTAAATAAACACGGGCAACAGCTGTTTTTCTTCTTCCAATTGCGTTATTCACTTCCATCGATTAGAATTTTAATTCTTTAGGTTGTTGAGCTCCATGCGGATGCTCAGCACCTGCATAAACATGTAAATTGCGGAAAAGCTGAGAACCTAATTTGTTTTTAGGCAACATACCTTTTACAGCATGCTCAACAATGTAGGTAGGTCTACGAACCAAAATGTTTTTGGCTACCTCATATCTTAAACCTCCAGGGTATCCTGAGAAGAATTTGTATTCTTTCTCATTCATTTTGTTTCCTGTAAAACGGATTTTATCAGCGTTGATAACAATCACGAAATCACCACAATCTGCATGCGGTGTGAAGTTTGTTTTGTGCTTGCCTCTTAAAATATTGGCTAGCTTACTGGCAAAACGACCTAATGTTTGTCCTTCTGCGTCAACAACTAACCAATTTTTGGTAGCTGAGGCTTTGTTAGCAGATACGGTTTTGTAACTCAATGCGTCCACGACTCTTCTTTGTGTTTAAATGGGTTGCAAAAATAGGACATGATTTTATAATTCACAACTAAATGTTTAAAAATCATCTGTCAACTATTTAAGGGCCTCGAAATTAGGGCTTTTCATTGAATTTGAAACTATAAAGGCCCCGGCAATTTTGTATTTTAGCCCGTATGAATGTGTAGCTATCAGAAAATCAGACGAATAAATTTAATTCCCAATTTATAATTTTAGGAATTTTACATACTTGTATTTGCCTTCACTGTTATATATAAGGGCAATATAAGGACCTCTAGACAGCATAGGAAGCTCTGCCAACTGAAATTCGAACAGTTTTTGAGCAGGTAAAGTTCTTTGAATATAAATTTTACCCCAAGCATCAACCAGCATAAAGGTGGCATATTTTTCCGAGGCTTGGGCAAAGGTGATGGTTAAATTTTGGTCTTCGGCTACTATTAATGGAAATACATCTAGCTCAAACCCACTGCAGGTACCTTCTGTATAGGTACTTCCTGGGGCTCGGTTGCCACCGGCTCTTTCAAAATAGCAAAGGTTTCTGTAGGTATTGCCATCGCAGCCACAAATGGGCTTGTACAACAAATCGGGGCAAGGGCAAGTTGGGCAAACACTGTAAATGTCTATACACTGTGCTTGGCTCTTGCTGATTCCTAAAAACAAAAGGATCGCCAATAAAACAAATGGGATTTTTATTTTTTGAATGCGGTTCATATGGGCCAGGTAAAGTAAAAACGGGTTCCGTGGCCAATTTCAGATTCGAGCCATATATTTCCGCCTTTTTCAGTGATGATTTTTTTAACAATTGCCAAACCAACCCCAGTGCTTTCAAAAGTATCTCTGGCTTGTAGTGTTTGGAAGATGACAAATATTTTATCAAAGAACTGTGCATCAATGCCCGGACCATTGTCTGCTACACAAAATTCATGATACTGATCCTTTACTTGGTGGCTAATGCTAATTTCTGGCTCCGGATTGTTGTTGTGCTTTACTGCATTGCTAATGAGGTTTGAAAAAATTTGTTCAATCCATATTTTTTCAGTTTCTAATTCGGGCAGGTTTGCTTGTATGTTGAATTTGACATGTTCTCCTGGGCTAATAGATTCAATGATTTCAGGAATGAGGTCAGACAAAGCAAAGCGGCTCACTTCTTGTTTGATTCGGCCAGCTCTTGAGTATTGTAGAATGCCATCTATTAAACCTTCCATCCTTTTGACACGCTTGCGCAAGAGTTCAAGGTTGTTTTTGGTATCTTCTTCTAATTTGCCATCGAGGTCTTCTTCTATCCACATGGATAAATTGTAAATACCCCTTAATGGTGCTTTTAAGTCGTGTGAAACCACGTATGCAAATTGATCCAGTTCTTTGTTTTTCTTTTCGAGCTCTTTGTAATATTGTTCGAGTTTTTGGAGCGATTCTTTTTCAAGGCTGATATCTTGAATAATTCCCCTGATTGATTTAACCACCCTGTTTTCTATTACTGGTAAACCTTTGATTCTGACAAAACGTAAGTGATTGTTCAGTTTGAGTTCGGCTTCAAATTCAAAGGGTTCAAACTGCGAAACGGCTTGCGAAAATGCCATTTCGAGCTTGCTTTTTTCTGTGGGTAGAAATAGGTTTTCAAATTGTGCAAAGTCTACATCTAAACCCGTTTCAAAACCAAGCATGCCGTACATTTCTCGGCTCCATTTCATGGTTTTTAAATCAGATTGTAATTCCCATGCACCAATTCGGGCTATTTTATGCGCTTCTTCTAATTCGTATTGTTGTTTAATAATTCTGGCTTCGGTGGTTTTTCTTTCGGTAATATCAATACCAAAACCTATGACAAATTCTACCTTACCATTTGCCGCTTCAACTGGATACATTCTGCGTAAAATCCACTGAATGTTTCCTTTACTGTCAATTATTTGCTCTTCTTTTTCTACTTGTTTTTTTGATTTGACTGCTTCGTTAAACAAACGCCTTCTTTCGTTGGCAAATGTTTCAGAGAAACCAAATTTCTTGCAGTAATCAAAATCGTCTTTACCAATGACCCAATTGCGTTTTTCAGGATCTGAAATGGCATGCTCATTGGCAAATAAATAGCAATGTTTGTCGTCAAAAACAGCAATATCTGTTGGAATTTTATGGAGTATTTGCTCGTAAAATTGTTTCAGGTTGATATTGGCTTGCTCAATAGCCCTGCGCTCAGTAATGTCTGTGATTACACCAATTAAAAAATCGCTGTTTCTGCTGGTGAAAATATTCTTTTTAACCAGTAAATGTTTTTCATGGCCATTTTCGTCAGTATTGATATCTTCTCTAACCGTTTCAGATTGGGTTTTAAATTGGGCTTCGTCTAGTTCAGTAAAACGGGCTGCGGCGGCTTTGTCTAAAAATTCAAATTCAGTTTTGCCTAAAACTTGTTCTTGAGGCTGACCCACCAATTTTAAATACGCAGCATTGGCCAATACCCATTGGTGCGTTCTGTTTTTTACAAACAAAGGGCTTGGAATGGCATCTAAAATCTCGTGTAAAAAATTTTTAGAAACTTCGGCTTCTAACTGTGCAGTTTTTAAAGCAGTAATGTCTCTGGCTATAACCTGAAAACCTTGCAAGCCGTTTTGGTCAAAATTGCCTTGAGCATGCTGTCCTAACCATACCATTCGTCCGCTTTTGGTAACAATAGGAAACTCATGATAGGGAATGTTACCTGTTTCGCTTTCGGGCGAATCAAAAAAATATTTGATTTCTTCTTTGAACCTTGGCTCAATTAATTCAAACAAAGAAAGCTGTTTGAGTTCATGGTCGGGATACTCCGTAATTTTTATACAGGTTTCGTTGTTTAAAACAAAAAAACCATTTTTATCGGTTGTGTAAAACAAATCTTGGGCCGAATCGAGCAATTGCAATATCTCTATAGCCCCTGCTGTTTCTGTTAGTTTTTCAGCGTTGTTATTTTTTTCAAGCTGCCCATTGCTCAATTGAATATAGCTTTGGTTAACTTGCTCAATGAAGCGAACCATTTCGGGAGAAAAATTTAAATTGTCTCCAAAAGTTGCATTCAGTTGTTCAAGTAAAAGTTGATGCAGCATGCGTTCAGTTAAGCGTTAAGGAATATAAAACGCCATAAAATTAAGCTAAAACTATTAAAAATCTCAATGACTCAAAGAAAATTAATTTACCTCATCAGGCACGGAGAAACTAACTACAACAAACAAGGCATTGTTCAGGGCTCCGGTGTAGACACGCCTTTGAACCAAAAAGGGCAAGAACAAGCAGCACAATTTTATGAATTTTACAAGCAGGAAGGCTTTGAGGTGGTATTTACTTCGCCACTGATTAGAACCATTCAGAGTGTTGCTAGATTCATTCATTCAGGCTTACCACATTTGGTATTGCCCGAAATAAGAGAAATTTCTTGGGGACATTTAGAAGGCCTTCAACAAGAACCTGCACACCAACTTGAGTTTTATGAAGTTCAAAACCAATGGCAACAAGGCAATTTCCTAGCTGCTGTAAAGGGTGGAGAAAATGCCTTAACACTTCAAAACCGACTCCTCATAGGTGCACAGAAAATAAGTAACTACAATGCCAACAAAATATTAGTCTGCATGCATGGACGTGCTATGAAAGCACTGTTATGCGCCCTGTTGAACGAACCGCTTACAAACATGGAATCGTTTAAACACAGCAATCTTTGTCTGTATACATTGTGCTTTGAGAATGGCAAATATGAATTGCTAGAAGCCAATTCAACCCTTCATTTGCAGCAACTTTAGTTTTGATTTTTTTGAGCATCTTTTTGTTCTAATTGTTGAATGGCATTTTTACTCCAATCAATAATGGCTTGTCTTTGACTAGGATTTAAATCTGCAGCAGGATGCATGAAAACATAGCTTTCCATAGGCATTTCAGCTGCTTCTAACTGCTCTGCTATTTCATGAAGTTTGTGTTTTTGTTTTTTAAGAGAATAACTCGCAAATTCTGAAAAATTGAGTTCGTGTTTGCCTTCTTCTACATGGTGTTTGATTAAAAAACTCACAGGAACCAGGTTGTCATACCAAACAGGATTGGTATAATTTGAATGGCAATCCAAGCAGGCCGTTTCGATACTTTTTTGAACAGATGAATCGGTTTGAATGACATGGGTATAATCTTTGGCTCCATACCAAGTGCCCTTGTTGTTGATATCATCTAAAAAACTGGCAATGCCAACTACACCCAACAAAGCTATTGCTATGTAGGTGAGTGTTTTTTTGTTCATCATGACTGGTGTCTGTTAAATTTACCCAAATGGTATTTTTTAATGGCATACAACACTCCAGTTACCCATCTTTTTCTGGCTTTGGCGTAGGTTTTACTAATGTGTTTGAGCCAAATACTGTTGTGTCTGCTGTTTTTAATTTTGGGATAGTATTTTCTACTGGTAACTATTTTGCAAAAATCAGCAAATGAAGCCGAGTCTGAATCGTATTCTTTGTATTGAGAGCGGTAAGATTTGTGTCTGTTTCTTAGCGTATTTTTGCCTTTCACACCAAAATGATTTTTGAGCAATTTGCAGTTTTTACTGTTTCCAAAACCTGATTCTACTATGGCAACTCCCAAAATAACCGTAGTTGGTATTTGGGTCTCAATGCTTAATTGAATAGCAATGGGTGCAAATTTTGCAATGTACGCTTGAGGGGTATACCTACGGGCATTTGCAGCAGATGCAATGCAAATAAAAACAAGGAGGCAAAACCAGCTCAGTTGACTTGAAAATATGTTGATCTTGTTTTTCAATTAGCTGCAAGATAAACATTCGGGCAAATTTCTATTTCTTTTGCAGGTTCAATTCTTTTTTCAGAAAAACCCCAGTATGGCTTTTGGCATGGATGGCAATTGCTTCCGGCGTGCCTACACATAAAATTTCCCCGCCATTTTTACCCCCCTCTGGACCCATATCAATAACCCAATCTGCCACTTTTACTACATCTAAATTGTGTTCAATAATGAGTACTGTATTTCCTTTGTCTACCAATTTTTGAATGACATCAAGCAATACCCGCACATCTTCAAAATGCAAGCCAGTTGTAGGTTCGTCTAAAATATAAAAAGTATTTCCGGTGTCTTTTTTACTGAGTTCGGTAGCCAATTTAACCCTTTGTGCTTCTCCGCCACTCAATGTATTTGAAGCTTGACCCAAGGTGATATAACCAAGACCCACATCATTTAAAGAAACAATTTTTCTTAGTATTTGAGGGGTGTTTTCAAAAAACACAACGGCATCTTCAATTGACATGTCTAA
>CANHRW010000085.1 GCA_947462865.1 Bacteroidota bacterium
AATTGAATTTGACAAAAAGGATAAAAAACTAGCTTTAGAGGCCAAACAAGAAATGGCTTTGTCGTCTATGGTTGACATTATTTTAAGTAAGTTTAGCAAACAGGCATTGGATGTAAGAAGCTTGGATTTAACTAAAAAGCCTGTAGCGAGTGGAAAAATCTTAACTCAAACCATTCAACTCAAAGAAGGAATTGATAAAGAACAAGCTAAGAAAATTGTAAACTTCATAAAAAATTCAGGTGTAAAAGTTCAGGGAGCAATCCATGATGACCAAATCAGAGTAAATGGCAAAAAAATTGATGATTTGCAGACAGTAATTGGCCTTCTTCGTCAAGAGGATTTTGATCTACCCTTGCAATTCGACAATTTCAGAAGCTAATTGCTAGGAAACTCCCAGCATTTCGTCTGAGAAATCTTTGGTAAGTCTGTCAATCATTTGAGCAGTAGTAAGTCCTTCATATATTTTACCCTCTGATACGTAGCTTACAACCCCCCTTTCTTCACTCACAACCAGAACCACAGCATCTGTTTGCTCAGAAATACCAATGGCAGACAAATGTCTCAAGCCAAAATTATTTAAAATAGCTGGGTTTTCACTTACTGGTAAAATACAATTGGCCGCTTTAATTTTTCCTTTTGATATGATCACTGCACCATCGTGTAAAGGACTATGCTTGTTAAAAATTGAAATCAATAATTTTTTACTGATGTCTGCATTAATCAATTGACCAGAAGTGCCAATGAATTTCATTTCAGATGTTTTGGGGAATACAATGATGGCTCCGGTATTACTGGCAGCCAAACTTTCACAAGCTTCAACAATTTCATCAAAAGGTGTTGCAAAAGTATCTTGTATTTTCCATCTCCAAGGAAAAATATTCCACCATGATTTGTTTTCCCCAAGAAAGGAACTGTTACCTAAAATCAATAAAAATTTTCTGATTTCCTGTTGAAATACTATGAGTACAGCTATAACTCCAGCTTGAGCAAATTGGCTTAAAATACCCTCTAACAAAGGCATTTCAAAATACCTAACCAAAACACCAAAGAGGTAAATGGTAACCAAGCCTATTAAAATATTGAAGGCCAAGCTGCCTTTTAATAATTTATAAAGCTGAATCGATATCAATAAAACCAATAAAACATCAATCAAATTGATCAATGTAAACCTGTATGTTCCTAACTCAAATAAATCAATCATTTTAAATTCTTTTTAAACTTCACTCATTGCCTCAACTACCTGAATAGTTTGAACAGCAGCCAACACATCATGAACCCTTAAAATGCTAGCTCCATTTAATAAAGCAATGGTATTTGCAGCTATTGTTCCTGTCAAAGCATCGCTAGTATCTGTATGTGTTAGTTGACGGATCATTGATTTTCTGGACAACCCTGCCAAGATAGGCATTTTAAATATGCCGAATGAAGAAAGATTTTTTAAAAGTAATGTGTTTTGCGCCAAGTTTTTCCCGAAACCAAAACCTGGATCCAAAATAATATCTGGATGACCTGATGCGATTAATGGAGCTAGTTTTGACAGAAAAAAATCCATCATGTCTTTGAGCAAATTCTCATTGTTTGAGGCCGTTAAATCTTTGTTAAAATGGCTACCCGGATGCATCAACACATAAGGTACTCTAGACTCAACAACAAAGGGCAACAATGACTTATCCAATTCAAATGCTGAAACATCATTGATGATATGCACCCCATTTTTAACTGCAAATTCAGCTGTTTTTTGATAAAAAGTATCGATTGAAAAAATAGCTGCAGGAAAAGCTTTTGTAAGTTCAGGCAAAACAATTTGCAAACGACTGAGTTCTTCTTCAGCTGATAAAATAGCTGCACCAGGCCTCGTTGATTGTGCACCTATGTCTATAATTTTGGCACCTTGTTCAATCATGATAGCTGCCTTATTCAAAGCATTTGTAGTTTCTAATGTTCTACTATATGTATAAAAACTATCGGGGGTAAGGTTGAGTATACCCATCACAACAGGCTTTTCTAGTGAAAGTATGTTTCCACCACAATTAAAAGTAAATTTAGGCCGAATTGTTTGCAAAATCAGGAATGGGTTTATTTTTGTATCTTGACAAATAAAAACTAGAAAATTGATAAATCAAACTTCCAACCAATTTGACCATGTAATCAAAAGCTGCAGAGATATTTTCATTAAGAAAAATAAAGACTACGGACAAAGCTGGAGAATCATGAGAATTAGCTCAATTGCTGATCAGATATACATTAAGGCGGCCAGAATTAGAAACATAGAGGAAAAAGGCCTTAGTTTGGTAGACGAGGGTATTGAAAGCGAATTCAGAGGTGTCATTAACTATTGCATAATGGCATTGATTCAAATACAAAAAAATGAAGATGCACAAGTAGAAATCACGTTTGAAGAACTGATAAATTTATTTGACAGCATTGTTTCACAAACTAAAAAATTGATGCTTGAAAAAAACCATGACTATGGAGAAATATGGCGTTCTATGTTGGTGAGTACATTCACAGATATGCTATTGATGCGCATCAACAGAATACACCAAATTATTGACAATAAAGGACAAACCATCAGTAGTGAAGGCATTGACAGCAATTTCATGGATATGATTAATTATTCCATTTTTGCATTGATACAATTAGAAGAAAAAAACGCAACAATATGATAAAAGTAACCACCCAAATAAGCCGAGTTTTAGTTGGCATTTTATTTATCATTTCAGGCTTAATCAAAGCCAATGATACGCTAGGATTTAGTTATAAGTTAATTGAATATTTTGAACTATTTGGTTGGGATCTTTTCATCCCATTTGCTGTTCCGGCGGCAATGGCTATCTGCATATTTGAAATTATATCTGGGGTTGCCTTACTCATTGGAATATATGTTACCCTAAATGCATGGCTATTGTTAATTTTAATTGCCTTTTTTACATGGCTCACGGGCTACAGTGCTATTACACACAAAGTAACAGACTGTGGCTGTTTTGGAGATGCTTTAAAATTAACTCCCTTACAAAGTTTCTTGAAAGATGTGGTCTTATTTGTATTGATTGTATTGATTGTAATTGGTAAGAAAAACATTCAGCCTTTATTCAATAAAGTCATCAACCATATAGGGCTTTTTGTTGCCTTTTTAGTGACCTTATTTTTTACGTTGTATACATATATGTTTTTACCTGTCAAAGACTTTTTACCGTATAAAATCGGGAATAACATAAAAGAATTGACCACTGTGCCAGAAAATGCCCCAAAGGACATCATTGAAATGCTTTTTATCTATGAAAAAGAAGGTAAAACCTATGAGTTCTCAGCTACTAGCCTGCCTACGGACATTGAGAATTATAACTATATAGACAGAAAAGATAAACTCATACAAGAAGGTTACAGAGCGCCCATTCATGACTTTAAATTGTTTGACTCAAGTGATGTTGAATTGACTGAACAATTTTTTAGTGATACTGGATATAAACTGTTGCTTGTACAAACAAAATTAAATGAAGAATTGAGGCAATTGGTAGATCCAATAAATGCTTTGTATGATTACATGAAAGAAAGCAAAACAGGAAGTTTTTGGGCATTAACAGCCAGCTCAAAAGATGATATCAAGGCTTATTCAGCTGAATTTAAAAACCATTATACTTTCTACAATATGGATGCCATTCCCTTGAAATCGATGGTGCGTTCAAACCCTGGTTTGATTTTATTAAAAAACAATGTGGTTGTAAAAAAATGGGGGGCATTTAATTTCCCCGATCCAACCATACTTAAAAAATACATCCACCAATAAATCAAGAACATTGAAAAAGAATGGGCCCATTTTTTTGTGGGGAATGCCCGGAGTAGGCAAAAGTAGCTTAGGAAAAAAAATAGCCAAATTGCTCCAATATAATTGGATAGATTTAGACTTATATTTAGAAAATAAACACAATTGCACCATTGCAGAAATGGTTGCACAAAATGGGAGTGAATACTTTAGAAAGGCAGAACAAGATTGTCTTTTAGAACTCATTCAACTCAAGCATACCGTCGTGTCATGTGGCGGTGGGACCCCTATTTATTTTGACAACGCCAAAACCATGCTCGAATCTGGTATTTGTATTTATTTAAATGCGGAGCTGTCTTTTATAAATAGTCGGCTAACTCAATCCAAACAAGAAAGATTTATGTTTAACACAAATGAAACTGAAAATTTTTTAACGCTAACAGAAAAGCTCTATCTTGAAAGAAAACCCATCTATGAATTAGCCCCAATTCATATAAAAGTACCCCTTACCGAAATTTCACAAATTATTTTAGAACTAAAAAAGAGCTTCGAACAGGCTTAAAAGCCTTGTTTTACACTGATTTAATGTCAATTTGTGCAAAACTTGTTGAATTCTGCGAAAAAAAATTTGCAGAATTCGCCAAAGCACTTGATTTTTTGGGATGGTTTATTAAGTTTGTTACACAATAACCCTTAAAATAAAAAATATGAACAAACAAGACTTAATCGATTCAATGGCAAAAGCTGCCGGAATTACCAAAGTTCAAGCTCAATCTTCTTTAGATGCATTCATGGGTTCAATCCAAACTGCATTGAAAAAAGGTGACAAAGTTATCTTGGTAGGATTTGGAACATTCTCAGTAACTAAGAGAGCTGCTAGAATTGGAAGAAATCCACAATGGAAAAAAGGTATGCCTGGTGATGGTACTATCAAAATTCCTGCAAAGAAAGTTGCTAAATTTAAAGCTGGTACAGGCTTACAAGCTAAAATCAAATAATTTAATTTTAGTCATAAAAAAACCCGGCCAATGGTCGGGTTTTTTTATGCTTATTATTCTACATAAACACTGATTTTACCTGCTCTACATTGCACATTGATATGCTCTTGCAAAGTTGTACTCAAGGAGGTTCCAATAAAATTTGCTTGCAATGGGAAATGCTTGTAACTGCGGTCTACTAAAACCGCTAATTGTATTTGGTTAAATCCTTTACTAAAACATACAGACAATGCACACATCATGGTTTTACCCGAATTCAAGACATCATCAACTATAACTAATGCGCTATTGGCACTAGGATTAAATGTTCCATTTACAACTGCAGAACTTAATTGAGGATTTTTTTTGTCAATTTGAATTCCAGCCCTTACAATGCGTTGAGAAGTAATCGCATGCAATTCATTTTCTAAGATATCTGCAAGCGCTTTACCTTGACCTTCAATGTGAACCAAGCAAATTTCTTTGGCTTTACTGTTTGATTCTAAAATTTGATAGGCAATTCGCTTTAAAATGGGAGAAACCTGCTGGTGTGTTAGAATTTGAACTTTCATGGACCCAAAATTAACCGATTTGGAATTAAATTTACTGAAAATATCAAAACCATAGCACTATCATTATCTATAAATGACTATATTTGTTAGCAAAGGCGAAATAAAAAATATTTGTTTAAAAATTTTGAAATTGAACTTTTTAACCATATTTTTGCCCTCCAATTTGGTAGTTTGTATTACATAAAAATGTCTTATAGCTATCACATTCAGAACTTTAAAAGAATAAAACAGAAGGAATATGAAAGAAGGAATCCACCCGAAAACCTATAGAAAAGTGGTTTTTAAAGACATGTCTAACGAATACATGTTCATGTGTCACAGCACTGTTGATACCAAAGAGACCATCAAATGGGAAGATGGATCTGAATATCCATTGTACAAACTAGATATTTCACACAAATCGCATCCGTTTTTTACCGGTCAAAATATGTTCATTGACACAGCAGGTAGAATTGATAAATTCAAAAAGCGTTACGCAAAAAAGTAATTTGAAATCGTATATTGTAAAGCCTTCCAATTTGGGAGGCTTTATTTTTTTATCAAATTTGAGACCGCATGAATTGTATTTTATTTGATCCTGAAAAAGAAAGGAAACAACTACAGCCATTTACGCTCACTCGTCCTGTTTCAGGTATTAGAATTGGTATTTTAACCATCCAAGAAAAATGGAGTCATTATTTAAAGCATGCACATTGTTCTTACTTCACTCAAGACTATCTTCAAGAAAAATTTCCGATCAATTTAGAACCAATTAATTACTATATAAACGGAAGCATTTGCCCTGATAGTACACTTTCAAATGAAATTCAAGCTTTGCAAAATGGACAGGCATTGGTTCAAAACAAAGTACTACTAGCAGTTAGAATTGACGGAACTGCCCATACATTCCAAGAACAAGCTGTTTGGAACAGCGAAATAGAAAGCCAATCAAAGGCTTTGAATCAAATTCAATTTCCTCAAGACATCTTTAGCTTAAATGCCGCAGAAATTGAAAAAGATTTTGACCTCTTAACCACAGGTAGAAAATCGGCACCTATACCAGATGGGAACCAAGTATTGAACCCCGATAGAATTTTTATTGAAGAGGGTGCAACTGTACTATTCTCTGTTTTAAATGCAACAAATGGGGCCATTTATATAGGCAAAGATGCCGAAATTATGGAGGGATGTAAAATCAGAGGCCCTTTTGCCATTTGTGAACATGCAGGTTTAAAAATGGATGCCAAAATTTATGGGGCTACAACCATTGGCCCATATTGCAAAGTTGGTGGTGAAGTAAACAACAGTGTGTTTTTTGCCTACAGCAATAAAGGACACGATGGTTTTGTTGGCAATTCCGTAATTGGAGAATGGGTAAATATGGGCGCCGATACCAATAATAGCAACCTCAAAAACACCTATGATGAAGTAAAATTGTGGAGTTATTCTGAAAAGAGATTCATTAAAACTGGGCTTACGTTTTGTGGATTGATGATGGCCGATCATGCCAAATGCGGTATCAATACCATGTTTAATACAGGGACAGTTGTTGGAGTTGGTGCCAATGTTTTTGGAACTGGATTTCCAAGAAACTACATTCCTGATTTTAGTTGGGGTGGTGCGCAAGGATTTGAAACATTTATTGTTTCTAAAT
Source organism: Bacteroidota bacterium (assembly GCA_947462865.1). GTDB lineage: Bacteria > Bacteroidota > Bacteroidia > UKL13-3 > UKL13-3 > CAISCU01. Next base: position 6,946 of record CANHRW010000085.1, read on the forward strand.
TTTTTAAAACAGCGGATGCCATGTGCAAAAGAAGAAACATTGCATTTGGAGAGATTGATCAAAAAATCATTGAAAAAGTATTTGAAATAACTTCAGAAAATCGTTTTTGGGAAAACACTAAATAAACATTTATGAGAAAAAAAATAATTGCAGGTAACTGGAAAATGAACAAGAATTTAGAAGAAGGTCTGGCATTGGTTTCAGAAGCTTCTAATATGATTAAAGATGAATACAATGGCAATGCATTGGTGGTTTTTATCCCTCCATTCATACATTTAAATGCCGTATCAAAAATGCTTGAAGCTTACGAAAATCAATTTTCTGGTGCACAAAATTGTAGCAACCACGAAAGTGGTGCCTATACAGGCGAAATCAGTGCGAGTATGATTAAAAGCTGTGGCGCAAACTATGTGATTATTGGACATAGTGAAAGAAGGCAATATTTCAATGAACACAACCAATGGCTTGCACAAAAAATTGATGCTTGTTTAAAAAACAATTTGTTACCTATATACTGTTGTGGAGAAACCTTAGAAGAAAGAGAATCGGAGCAACACTTTCAGGTAATTGAATCACAAATAAAAGAAGGGTTGTTTCATTTAAATGCGAACGATTTCTTAAAAATAACCATTGCCTATGAACCAGTTTGGGCAATTGGCACTGGTAAAACAGCAAGTACAGCCCAAGCACAAGAAGTACATGCATTCATCAGAACTTTAATTGCATCACATTACAGTAATGAAATTGCCAATGAAATTACCATTCAGTATGGAGGAAGTGTGAAACCAGAAAATGCGGCTGAATTGTTTGCTGCTCCCGATATAGATGGCGCGTTAATTGGTGGCGCAGCCTTACAAAGCAGAAGCTTTACCGATATTGTAAAAGCCATGACACATTAAGGAAATCTCCTAATAATTTAAGTGCATGATTCGATATTTTTTTTCTGTATGTCTTGGTCTTTTCTTCAGCTGTTGGCTAAATGTAGCAGTTGCTCAAAGACCTAATAGTTTTACCGTAAATCCAAGTGTATTTCCAGAAGAATTGGATAAATTTCTGCAAAGTACCGGCAGAAGCGATATTCAGAATATAGCAGATGATTTCAATGCAAATTATATGCAAGGAAAGTTCAATACTTCTCAGAAAAATCAAATCATAAAATTAAGCAATGAAATGC
>CANHRW010000086.1 GCA_947462865.1 Bacteroidota bacterium
AGAAAAACCGCCCAAGTAAAATGGTTTGTCTGATAACTTGTATTGATGTTGAATTTCTAAAATAAATTCTTTGAGTGTGCTTTGCGATAAACTATCAATGAAAAAGCTTTGAGTGCCATATTGTAAACTCGCAAATACTGAGAGCAATCCTGCTTTTGTTGCGGCTATTTGAATATCTGTTTCATTGGCTGCAATTTGCGGAATCTCCCCAAAAGAAGTTAACAACAACAATAGGCCTTTGGGTTGGTCTGCTGGTTTGAAAGCAAGGTAATAGTTTGAAGAGCTATCTTGAGGGTTTAAGTAAACCAATTCCTTTGTTTGAGCAAAAGTGCTCAATCATATTCCAAGTATATACAGCAATACGATTACACGCTTCATTTTAATTGTTTATTTACAATTTACTGTTTTCTTTCAGTTTTTTTCATAGTGAAAGCTATTTTAAGAGCTAATCTACAATTTACTATGTTTTGAAATAGTTTACCTAGATGCTTTTAGTGAAGTTCCTTTTTTTCACATCAATTCTTTACTTTTGCCTCATGACTCAAGAGCAACTAAAAGAATTGAAATATAGGGCCGATGCCCTGAGGAGGTATCTTTGACATCGACGACAAGTTACTAGCCATCAAAGAAGAAGAAGCCAAAAGTTTACAACCGGGTTTTTGGGATGATCCCAAACAAGCTGAGGCTTTGCTTAAATCAACCAAAATTAAAAAGAACTGGACTGAGGCTTATGCATCGGCTCAAGCAGCTGTGGAAGACTTACAAGTTTTATATGAATTTTTCCAACTAGGAGAAGGCAATGAAACAGATATAGAGCAACAGTACCAGCATGCCATGGTATTGGTTGAAGAGTTGGAATTTAAAAATATGCTCAGCAGTGAAGAAGACCAAATGAATTGCATCTTACAAATCAATTCAGGAGCAGGAGGTACCGAAAGCCAAGACTGGGCAGAAATGCTCATGCGGATGTATATCATGTACGCTGATAAACATGGCTTGAAGGCAGCTGTAATAGACGAACAAGCAGGTGATGGAGCAGGAATTAAATCTTGTTCAATAGAAGTAGAAGGCGCATTTGCATATGGTTATTTAAAAGGCGAAAATGGGGTTCACCGTTTGGTTCGGATTTCTCCATTTGATTCCAATGCCCGTAGACATACTTCTTTTGCTTCAGTTTATTGTTACCCAATAGTTGATGATAGCATTGAAATTGAAATCAAGGATGCTGATATTGAAATTCAAACATCGCGGTCGGGTGGAGCAGGTGGTCAGAATGTAAACAAGGTAGAAACCAAGGTTCAACTTACTCATAAACCTTCAGGAATTGTCATTGTATGTCAGGTTGAACGCTCACAAAGCGCCAATAAAGAACGTGCCATGAAACTCTTAAAGTCGCAGTTATACGAAATAGAATTGCGCAAGCAAAACGAGGCCAGAGATAAAATTGAAGCAGGAAAGAAAAAAATAGAATGGGGTTCACAAATTCGCAACTATGTTTTTCATCCATACAAATTGGTAAAAGATTTAAGAACAGGAGTTGAAACTTCCGATGTTCAAGCTGTTATGGACGGCAACTTAGATGATTTTATCAAGGCTTACTTAATGGAATACAACTAAATTATTTCCTATGAATGATGCTGGCAACGGGTTGTGCAGTTGGCATAATGATCATTTCGTTGATGTTCACATGAGCTGGTCTTGAAATGGCATAATACACGGCATCAGCTATATCTTGAGCCATCAGTGGGTCAAAACCTTCATATACTTTTTCTGCTCTTTGGGCATCGCCATGAAACCTCACCAAAGAAAATTCTGTATTAACCGCTCCAGGGTTGATACTGGTTACCCGAATATTAGATTCGGCCAATTCTATGCGCATGCCTCTGTTTAATGCATCTACTGCAAACTTACTGGCACAATATACATTGCCGTTAGCATACACCTCTTTTCCCGCTATGCTGCTAATGTTTACAATATGGCCTTGTTGTTTTTCTAATAGCATAGGTATCACCAATCTGCTGATGTATAGCAATCCCTTTACATTGGTATCAATCATTTGTTCCCAATCACTCAACTGACCTTCGTGTAATTTACCCAAACCACTTGCTAAACCAGCATTGTTAATGAGGTATCTGATGGCTTTCCACTCGGCAGGTAAACCATTGATAGCTTGTTCGCAGGCTTGTTGCTGGCGAATATCAAAACACAATGTTTGTACTTCAATCCCATACTTCGCGATGAGGTTTGCTTGGATGTCATTTAAGCGCTCAGCCCTTCTTCCGGTGAGTATGAGGTCTATTCCTGAAGCTGCAAATTGTGTTGCGATGGCCTGGCCTATACCAGATGTAGCTCCGGTAATCAATGCAATGTTTTTGGGCATATTTTTGTATTTTTGGACTCTTGCAAAGCAACAAAGATGAATTTTTCACTGGAAAAAACCGAACATTATACCCTGCTCAAAACTGAGCTGACCGATTTAAACAAGGAACAGGCCGAAGAATTGGCAACTATTATTCAGGCGCATATTGCTGAACATGTTTGTCCGTATTTGATTTTAAATTTAGAAACAGTTGTTAATTGCAATGCTGATTCGGTGAGAACCCTCATATCCATTGGCCAGTATTTAACCAAAAACGATGGCATGCTAATTGTAAGCAATCCACATGAAAGTTTCCAACGCTTGTTTGATAAAGCCGAAATTGTTTTTGTCCCGACAGATATGGAAGCCATCGATTATGTATACATGGATCAAATTGAAAAACAATTTCTAGCAGAAGAATAAGCAAAAATGTCATTTGAAGTAACCATATTGGGCAATAGTTCGGCAACGCCATCAGCCAACAGACATCCCTCTGCGCAATATGTGCAGGTGAGCGATCACCATTTATTAATTGATTGTGGAGAAGGAACTCAAATGCAAATGGAGCAATTCCATATAAAAAAATCTAAACTCACTCAAATTTTTATCAGCCATGTGCACGGCGACCATATTTTGGGTTTACCCGGTTTATTACTTTCAATGAATCTTGCCAAAAGAGAACAGCCCATGCACATTTTTGGTCCGCCAGAATTGTTTAAAATTTTAGATGTGTTTTTTAAATACTCTGCAGCCGATTTTTGTTACGAACTGCATTACCATATCATAGATCCTCAAAAGCATACCCTCATTTTTGAAAACCTATACTACAAGGTTTTTGCTTTTCCATTGTTTCACAGAGTGCCAACCTGTGGTTTTATCATTGAAGAGCGAACCAAATTAAAAAAACTCAACGTGGCTGCATGTGAAAGTTTTCAAATTCCATTTACTTTTTACAACGATATTAAAATTGGAAAAGACTACCTCTTAGAAGATGGCACTTGGATAAGGAACGAACAATTGACCTACCCGCCTGCTGGCCCAATTCGTTATGCTTATTGTTCAGATACCCTTTACGACAACAGGGTTGTAGAAGCTGTAAAAGGGGTGGATGTGCTTTACCACGAAGCTACTTTTTTACATGACAAAGTAGACAGGGCTTTATTTACCATGCACACCACTGCCAAACAAGCAGGAGAAGTTGCCAAACAAGCAGGAGTAAAAAAATTAATTATTGGCCATTTTTCTTCTCGCTATGAAGACCTGAACCCCTTGTTAGATGAGGCCAGACAACAATTTACAAATACAGCTATTGCCCAAGAGGGTGAAACATTTAGTTTAGAATAACATGCAAACATTTACACCCATACATTGGAAAGAATACGAATTAATTGATTGTGGCAATTTCGAAAAATTAGAACGCTTTGGCGATTCAATTATCAGGAGGCCAGAACCACAAGCTTTGTGGGATAAGAAGTTTCCGGAAGCCAAATGGAAATCGCTAACCGATATTACATTCAAGCAAAAAGGTAGTCATAGCGGAGAATGGATCAATCCTAAAAACAAGCCTGCAAAATGGAGAATGAAATACCCATTGCGTCAACAACCCATGATATTTAATTTGTCGTTGACTGCATTCAAGCATGTAGGCATTTTTCCAGAACAAGCAGCTAACTGGGATTATATCTATACCAATTTAAAGAAAATAAAAACCGAACAACCTCGTTTTTTAAACTTATTTGCATACACCGGTGGCGCTTCTATTGCTGCAAAAGCAGCTGGAGCAGATGTAACCCATGTTGATAGTGTAAAGCAAGTAATCAGTTGGAGCCGAGACAATATGGAAGCAAGTGGCTTAACCGATATTCGTTGGGTGGTTGAAGATGCCATGAAGTTTGTGAAGCGCGAATTAAAAAGAGGCAAAACTTACCATGGTATTATTTTAGATCCTCCAGCTTATGGCATAGGAGCCAATGGAGAGAGGTGGCAGTTAGAGCAACAAATCAATGAATTGTTACACGATGTTGCGGCACTTTTACATCCGCAACAACACTTACTTATACTCAATGTATATTCAATGGGCTTGAGTGCGTTATTAGTAAAAGGATTGGTAGAGGCCAATTTTCCAATGGCCAAAGAATTAGAAAACGGCGAGTTGTATTTACAAGCAACATCAGGTGTTCAATTGCCTTTAGGTATTTTATCAAGATACACACATGGACTTTAGTTCAACAATAATAGACTTGGCAATGGTGGTAGCTGCCGATCAAAACAATGGCATTGGAAACAACAATGAATTGCTTTGTCATTTACCAGACGACTTAAAATATTTTAAAAAATTAACCACTGGTGCCACGGTTATAATGGGTCGCAAAACATACGAATCCATAGGTAGACCTCTTCCCAATAGAAGAAACATTGTATTGAGTAAAAGCAATTTTAAAGCAGATGGTGTTGAAGTATTTTCATCTATTGAGTCCGCATTGAGTACCTTGAGTCAATCAGCCAACTCTAAAGTATTTATCATTGGAGGAGCACAACTTTATACTCAATGTTTACATTTGGTTCAGCTAGTTTACTTGACCCGCATTCATGCCCAATTTGAGGCAGATGCAAGGTTTCCTGAATTGGCTGAAACCGATTGGAAATGCACCCATTCTGAACGGCATGAAATCGACGAAAAACACCAATATCCATTTAGTTTTGAAACCTATCAAAAAATATAATCACATAACTTACTATACGCACACATGAAAATTGCATTGATTGGTTCAGGAGGAAGAGAGCATGCTTTTGCACATGCCATTTCAAAAAGCAAACTCCTGACTCATTTATATATTTTGCCAGGGAACCCAGGAACAGCTCAATTGGGTACCAATTTGGCTATTGATACCAGTAATTTCAATGCTGTTGCTGAATTTTGTTTAAAGGAAAAAATTCAATTATTGGTAGTAGGTCCTGAAGAGCCATTGGTTAACGGACTGAGAGATTTTTTTGAAGCAGATGAGCAATTGCGCAAGATAGCATTTGTTGGCCCTGGTAAAAATGGAGCCATCATGGAAGGCAGCAAAGACTGGAGCAAATTGTTTATGCACAAATACGCAATTCCTACAGCTGCTTATCAAACTTTTACAGCGGAAAATTTACAAGCAGGATTAAGCTATATCCAATCACATGAACTCCCAATTGTTCTTAAAGCAGATGGTTTAGCTGCAGGAAAAGGTGTACTCATTTGTCAAACGCATGAAGAGGCCTTACAAGAATTTGAAGCCATGCTCATGAACAATAAATTTGGCACAGCAGGAAGCAAAGTAGTCATAGAACAATTTTTAGCTGGTATTGAATGTTCTGTTTTTGTGTTGAGCGATGGCAATTCGTATCAGATATTGCCAGTTGCCAAAGACTACAAACGGATTGGAGAAGCTGATACAGGATTAAACACAGGAGGTATGGGAGCTTTGTCTCCAGTTCCTTTTGCCGATCATACATTCATGCAAAAGGTAGAAGAGCGTATAGTCATACCAACTATTGAAGGTTTAAAAAAGGAAGGCATTGTTTACAAAGGATTTATTTTTATCGGCTTGATCAAAGTCAACAATGAACCATATGTCATTGAATACAATTGCCGCATGGGCGATCCTGAAACCGAAGTGGTATTGCCTCGCATTCAAACAGACATGATAGACTTGTTATTGGCAACGGCCAACGGAAACCTGCATACAATCAACTTGCATATCAATCCGATGCATGCAGCTACAGTAATGTTGGTTGCAAAAGGATATCCAGAAGCATACGAAAAAGGAACGGTCATTACCGGAACAGATTTGGTTCAACAAAGCACCATTTATCATGCTGGTACCAAACTAAACGAACAAGGCCAACTGCTCAGCAATGGTGGCAGAATAATAGCCGTAACCAGTTTGGCGCCAAGCTTACAAGAGGCAATTGCTTTATCTAATACAGCTGCCAATCAAATACAATTTTCAAACAAATATTTCCGAACCGATATCGGTTACGAATTCAATACCAACTAATAATTGGCCTGATGGAAAACCTGAAATTAACCATTCAAAAAGGCAATGATGTTTGGATTGCTGATACAGCAAGATTAATTGGTAATGTGAGTTTGGGTAACAATTGTTCAGTATGGTACAGTGCTGTTATACGTGCAGATGCAGACGCAGTTATTTTGGGTGAAAGAACCAATATTCAAGACGGAGCAATTGTTCATGTAGATCCAGGTTTTCCAGTTCAAACAGGTCATGATTGCATTGTAGGACATGGCGCTATCATTCATGGGGCACAATTAGGCAATCATGTATTAATTGGGATGCATGCAACCGTTTTAAATGGTGCTGTAATAGGAGATTTTTGTATTGTTGGAGCGCATGCATTGGTTACAGAGGGCATGCAAGTTCCAGCTTATTCAGTTGTAATGGGTACACCTGCCCGTGTGGTTAAAACCATTAGTGCTGAACAAATAGAAAAACTCCATAAAAATGCTCAAGCCTATGTAGATTTAGGTCTACAATATTTAGAAGAATTTGGCCCATCAATTTAATATAAACTTATGAAAATGAAATTCCTGTTATTAGCTGTTTTGGCTATAGTTCAATTCCAATTTTTATTTGCGCAATCACCAACCATCAAGCGTATTGATCCTCCTAATTGGTGGAGCAATCTTCAAAATAAAGAGTTACAGTTGTGTGTATATGGCACAAACACAGCTGCTTTTGAAGTATCTACACAAACAGCCAATGTGGTCATTTCTAAAATAGAAAAAACAGAAAATCCCAATTTCATATTTGTGTATTTGAATTTAGAGGCATATGCTGGTTCAGAGATTGTATTGGATTTTTCTTTCAAAGGAAAACATGTTTTTAAAAAATACGCAACCCCAAAACTCGAAAAGCAATACAATGCCATCAATGAAAAAGATGTGATGTATTTGGTGTTTCCTGATCGATTTGCCAATGGCAACCCTTCCAATGATGTCATAAAAGGATTGAATGAAAAAGCCAAAGATAGGTCCAATTTAGGTGGGCGACATGGTGGCGATTTAGCGGGCATTTTGCAACACCTTGATTACATTCAAGAAATGGGGAATACAACTTTGTGGCTCAATCCAACATTGATCAATGATGAAGATGCATACAGTTATCATGGTTATGCATTAACCGACCATTATTTAACAGACCCACGGTTTGGTACAAATGATGATTATAAAAAAATAGGAACCGAACTTCACAAGAAAAACATGAAATTAGTGATGGACTTGGTTCCTAATCATGTTGGAATAAAACATTGGATGGTATTAGACCCGCCTCAAAAAAATTGGCTCAACCAATGGCCTGAATTTACCAGAACCAATTACCGTGCAACCACAAAAAATGACCCCTACGCAAGTGAATACGACCGTAAAAAAATGGTGGATGGATGGTTTGATGGTCACATGCCAGATTTGAATCAACACAACCCTTTGTTGGCAACCTATTTAATGCAAAGTTATTTGTGGTGGATTAATTATGCGGGCATAGATGGTTTCAGAATAGATACCTACAGTTACAATGATTTTGATTTTATGAACCAGTGTTTGGCATACATTAAAAAAGAGTATCCTGATTTTTGGACCACTGGAGAAATTTGGGAACAGGGTGGGGTTATGCACATGGCTGCTTTCACCGAAAAGAATGCTTTTTCCAAAGCC
>CANHRW010000087.1 GCA_947462865.1 Bacteroidota bacterium
TACAAAAACTTTTTTTTGAAGCTAAAAAAATTCCAACAAGTCCTTTTGCGTTGGTGAACAATCCATCTGAATGGGAAAATGCGCTGAAACAATTGAATGCAGATAAAGTAGCTGCCAAAACCAGAAGAGACGGATACGATGGCAAAGGTGTGCAATTGATTGCAGTTGAAAATATATTAAATGGTTCAGAGAAAATTCCATTTGAACAAGCCTGTGTACTAGAAAAATTTATTGCCTGTGAAAAGGAAATAGCTGTAATAGTGGCTCGCGATCTCAACGGAGAAATGACCACTTTTCCAATTGTAGAAATGGAATTTGATGCCGAAGCCAATTTAGTTACATACTTGGTTTGCCCTGCACATCTTTCAGAAGAAATTGAAGAAAAGGCAACTGAAATTGCAAAAAACTGTGTAGCAGCTTTAGATGGAATTGGCATTTTTGCAATTGAATTATTTGTTAGTAAAACAGGTGAAGTATTGGTGAATGAAATTGCACCAAGGGCACACAACAGTGGTCACCACACCATTGAAGCTAATTACACCTCTCAGTTTGAACAGTTGTTAAGAATACTTGCAGGTTTACCAATGGGAAGCACTGAATTGATTCAACCAGCCATTATGATGAACATTCTAGGGGCTAACCTAGTTGAGGGAAGTTACCAACTAAAGGGAATAGAAACTGCAATGCAAACAGAAGGAGTGTATGTTCATTTGTATGACAAAAAAACCACTAAACCCATGCGTAAAATGGGGCATGTTACCGTTTTAGGTGAAACTGTTGCCGATGCACATTTAAAAGCAGCATACATCAAGCAAATACTTCACATTGCGAAGGATGAAGCTTTATAGATTTGAAAAAGCACCTACCATTTTGAGCAATTCAGATTCTGCCAGCTCCAACTCATTTTTAACATTCAATAACCTGGTTTGAGCTTGTAACAAATTCAATTGAGCTTGTCTAAAATCAAGGGCATTGTATACACCTGCATCAAACTGAATTTGTGCGATTGAAAAATTACTGTTAGCAACATCGGCATTTTCTGTCTCCATTGCTACCAATTGTAACGCCATCTCATACTGATTCATTTGCTGCTTTAGCAATTGAACAATTTTTAAACTCGAATCTTTGTAGTTCAATTCGGCCGATTTCAATTGCAATTGATTGTTTCTAAGCCTTCTATTTAATGAACCACCATTGTATAAATTAAAACCTAAACTGGCACCATAATGCATGCCCGCATTTTGACTGCTTTGTAAGAAACCTGCTTCTGATGTTGTATTCGAAAAATTATAGCCGGTTTTAAATTGTAAACTCGGATACCTTTCTGATTTGGTTTCGTTGTAAGCAAATTGCAAAGCCCTATTAGCAGACTTTAACATGGCTAAAGTACTGTTATTGGTTTGAACCAAATAGAGTAAACTATCTGTATTGAGTATGGCTTTTTTCTGGTAGATAAAATTGGTAGTTAGCGAAATTGTCAGGTCTCTTGACATGATTTGGTTCAATGCAATCTGGGCATTTTTAACAGCTACTTGCTGTCTGAGCAATTGCATTTTGTCTGTATTGTAATCGACCTGTGAACTGAGGTACTCTGATTTAGATGCTTTACCAATATTGTATTTAGACAAACACAAGGCGCGTCTAGAATCAGAAATGGCCAAACTGTTTTCTACTATTTTTAACAATTGTTCAGCCTGCACCAAATCAAAATAAGCTTTGTAAACCTTTCCAATTACTTGTTCTACTTGTTGCTTGAACTTGTATTGAGCAACCAGTTCATTTTCTGATAATTTAGATTTAGTAGCAAGCATCTTAAACCCATCGAAAAGTGTCCAACCCAATTCAATACCTGCATTGAATTGTTTAGCTTTTGCGCCATTTTTATCATTGTTAGCACCATTTAAGAATTTTTGCTTGGTATCTGTTACCGTATTTTCTTGCATTAAATTTCCTTGTATTGTAGGTAACATTCCAGCATTTCCTATGACATTATTATTGGCTTGCTGCAGGCGTTCGTTTTTTGCAACTTGAATGGAAAAATTATTTTTTAAAGCAAGTTCAATGGCCTGATTAAGGCTGATTGATTCCTGCGCATCGATCTTAGCACTAAACAATACAATTATGAAAAATATAGCTACAATTCTATGCTTCATGTTGGGTTGAATTTGACAATTTTTTTCTTGAAAAAAAGGTATAAATAGCCGGAATAACATACAAGGTTAAGAAACCTGAAAACAATAGACCTCCTATAATCACAATACCCATTGAAATTCTACTTTTAGACCCTGCGCCCAAAGCCAGTGCAATGGGCAAAGCTCCCAATATAGTTGCTAAACTTGTCATTAAAATGGGCCTTAACCTTGCAACAGCCGCCGCTTTAACAGCAGCTGTTTTATGAAGTCCTTGAGCAAATTGTTGGTTGGCAAATTCAACAATTAAGATACCGTTTTTAGTAACCAAACCAATTAATACAATAATGCCAATTTGACCAAATATATTCAGTGTTTGGTTAAAGTACCATAAGGAGAGTAATGCACCTGCCAATGCCATTGGAACTGTTAACATAATAATAAGTGGGTCTATAAAACTCTCAAATTGAGCCGCTAGAATTAAATACACCAATAGCAAGGCCAATAACAACGCAAAATTGGTGTTAGATGCACTTTCAGAAAAATCTCTAGAAGGCCCACTTAACTCCGTTGAAAAAGATTCGTCTAAGACTTTCTTGGCAATTTTTCGCATTTCTTGAATGCCATCTCCAATGGTTTTTCCGGGAGCCAATCCTGCGCTTACAGTTGCAGATTTATACCTGTTATAATGATACAATTGAGGCGGACTACTTTGTTCTTCTAAATGAACCAAATTATCAAGTTGTACCAATTGTCCGCTGTTAGCCCTAACATAGATTGATTTTAAATCGAGCGGGGCATCTCTGTTTTCTCGCTGCATCTGACCTATGATTTGATATTGCTTGCCTTTGATATTGAAATAACCGTATCTCAAACCACTGTATGACAATTGTAATGATTGAGCAATGCTTTGAATAGATACACCTAAACTCTTTGCTTTTTCTCTATTGATGGTGATGACCAATTCAGGTTTGTTGAATTTTAAATTGACATCTGAAACCTGAAAACAAGGATTTTTACCTACTTCTTCCATGAACTTTGGAAGGTATTGTTGAATTTTAGAAAAATCTTGGTTTTGAATGATGAATTGAACTGGGAGTCCTGCTCTTGAACCTCCACTCCCATTGATTGTTTGGTCTTGTATGACAAATGTTTTGGCATCAGGGTAATTGCGTAAATTTTTTGCAATGGCATCTGCAATTTGTTGCTGGCTGCGTTTACGCTGAGAGGCTTCTACCAATAAAATTCTTGTAAATCCAGTATTGACTGCACCACTGCCTATGAAACCTGGCGCAGTAACAGAAAGTAATTTCCGCTTTTCTGGAATTGAATCCATGACCATATTGGCAATTTGGTCTTGGAAAGATTCCATATACTCATACGATGCTCCTTCTGGCGCATTGGAAGAGATTCGCATGACACTTCTGTCATCTAATGGCGCCAATTCTTTTTGAATACTTGATCCAATTGTAAAAATCAGCACAAACGATACCAATACAATCACAAATGCCAACCACCGCTTAGCCAAAAATGCATTCAATGAATTGCTATATGCATTGTTGAGTGCTGTAAAAAATGGTTCAGTAGCTATATAGAATTTTGATTTTTGATGGTGATTTTTTCTAGTTAAATAAACATTTAACATGGGAGTTAAGGTCAAAGAGACAAAAGCTGATATTAAAACAGCGCCAGCAACTACAACGCCAAACTCTCTAAACAACCTACCTACAAAACCTTCTAAAAATATAATTGGTAAAAATACCACAGCCAATGTGATGGATGTTGAAATAACTGCAAAAAATATTTCGTTGGTTCCTTTAATAGCGGCTTCTCTTGGCGAATCACCACCTTCCATTTTTTTAAATATGTTTTCTGTTACAACAATGCCATCATCTACAACCAATCCAGTTGCTAAAACTATGGCAAGTAATGTTAAAATATTGATAGAAAAACCAGCTATGTACATGATAAAAAATGCACCTGTTAATGAAACAGGAATGTCTATCAAGGGTCTAAAAGCAATGAGCCAATCTCTGAAAAAGAGAAAAATAATGAGCACGACCAATAAAAAAGCAATGACCAAGGTTTCTTTCACTTCGGTAATTGACGTTTTAATAAACCCTGTATTGTCTATGGCAATATCTAATTGAATATACCCTGGTACTTCTTGTTTGATTTGATCGTAGCGTTTGTAAAACTCCTTGGCAATGTCTATGTAATTCGCTCCGGGTTGAGGAACCAACGCCAAGCCAATCATTGGCTTTCCAGATTCTTTTAAAATGGTTTGTTCATTTTCAGCCCCTAAAACAGCATTACCTATTTGGTAAAATCGAACTTGCTTGGTACCATCGGCATATACAATTAAATCGTTAAAGTCTTTTTCAGTGCTGAGTTTCCCAACTGTTTTAATGGTTAACTCTGTTGAATTACCTTCAATTTTACCTCCAGGTAATTCTATATTTTCTCGCTCCAAAGCCAATTTTACATCAAGTGGAGTAATGCCCAATGCAGCCATTCGAATTGGATCTAGCCACAAGCGCATGGCATATTTTTTTTGTCCCCAAATTTGAACCGAGCTCACCCCGGGAATGGTTTGAATTTTTTCTACCAGTACATTTTCTGCAAAATCATTGAGCTCAAGTATGTTTTTTGAATCACTTTGAACTGTCATAGAAATAATGGCATCTGAATTGGCATCTGCTTTACTAACTACAGGCGGCGCATCTATGTCATTGGGCAAAGATCGAACTGCTTGAGACACTTTGTCTCGTACATCATTTGCAGCGGCTTCTAGGTTTTCGTCTAAGTTAAATTCTACAGTTATGACACTGTTCCCTAAATTACTAGAAGATGTGATTGAACGGATACCTGCTATGCCATTGATACTTTTTTCGAGGGGCTCGGTTATTTGAGATTCAATAATTTCAGCATTTGCTCCAGTATAGCTGGTTCTTACGGTAATGATTGGTGGGTCAATAGAAGGATATTCTCTGACACCTAAAAAATGATACCCAATTAAACCAAACAGTACAATCACAATTGACATCACAGATGCCAATACTGGCCTATTGACACTTAAACTACTTAAACTCATTTGCTGTTGATTTTGCTACCCGGTTTTAATTGAATGACTCCTTTTGATACAATGACATCTCCAGGTTGAAGTCCGTCTGTAATTTCAACCATAGAATCGAGTCTTTCGCCAAGTAATACATTTCGGTTAACTACACTGTCTCCTTGAACTACATACACTTTCTGGCCTTTTAAAATTGGAACAATACATGTTGATGGAACCAGAATGGCTTTGTTATTTAGCGCAAAACTCACGTAAACTTTTGCAAAAGAGCCCGGAAAACAAGTTTGCTTATTGTTGTCAAAAATAGCCCTAACACTTCTGTTTCTGGTTGTAGGATCTATAGAGGGTTCTATGGCAGCAATTTTAGCTTGAAATTTGTTATTGGATGATTCTGTTGAAAAGGCAACCAACATTCCTGGTTTTAAATATGCTGCATATTTTTCAGGAACCGAGAAATCTAATTTCAATTGATTGGTTTGCTGCAGAGAAACTACTGGAGAATTCAGGGTCAAATAAGCACCTTCATTTACTGCTGTTATACCTATGGTTCCAGAGAAAGGGGCTACCAATTGGGTTTTTCTGATTTGTTCTTTAATGAGGTCAACATCAGCTAAAGCAGACTGACTTTCAGTACTTACTTGGTCGAAAGTTTCTTGGGATATCCCTCCACCATTTAACAATTGCTTGGCCCTTTGCAAACTCAACTCTTTCATTTTAGAAACACTTTGTGCCTTTTTTAATTGAGCAGTTAAATCAAGGTCATTCAATTTAAGCAAAAGCTGTCCTTTGTTCACAGCACTTCCTTCTTTAAAATTGATGGCCGTTACCCTTCCACTTGCTTCTGTTCGGAGCAGTACTTCAATGAAAGCATGGAGTTCTCCAGCTACAACAATATTTTTTTCTAAATTAGCTGAACGGATGGTTAGTGTTCCAACCTGAACAGGCAGAGATTTGGGTTTTCCTTGAATAGGTGAATTGTTATTGAACCAAATTTTTGGAATTGCCAATAAAAATAAGACCAGCAATGCAATTGCAAGAAAAATAAGTTGTCTTTTAGTCATGTGTATAAAGAATGAATGCCTGAAGCCCCTTGTTTGTAAACTCCTTTTTGAAGGCACAATGGATTCAAAACACAAATATAATTGGAAAATACCTGTATACAGCGAGTATTGAACTCAAAAGCAATGGTATAAATTGATTTAAATTGGTGAAATTTGCTGCTACTAAATAAACACTACTCTTTTTTTAAGGTGTTCTATTTAAATTGAGTTAACCATTAATCATCAAACATGAAAATTGGAATCGTTTGTTATCCTACCTACGGAGGGAGTGGAGTAGTTGCAACTGAACTTGGTAAAGCGCTTGCATTGAGGGGGCACCAAGTACATTTTATCAGTTACAAACAACCCGCTAGGTTAGATATTTTTACTGGCAATACATTTTACCATGAAGTTTATGTAAGCAGTTACCCTTTGTTTGAGTACCCCCCTTATGAAACAGCCTTGAGCTCTCATATGGTTGATGTGGTAAAGTTTGAAAAACTGGACCTCCTTCATGTGCATTATGCCATACCACATGCTTCGGCCGCCATTTTAGCAAAACAAATTTTGGCTACCGAAGGCATTCATATACCTGTTATTACTACACTACATGGAACTGATATTACGTTGGTAGGAAAAGATGCTTGTTTTGGACCAGTGGTACAATACAGCATTAACCAATCAGATGGGGTTACAACCGTTTCTGATTCTTTGAAAGCCGAAACCCTTCGCTTTTTTAAAATAACCAAAGAGATAGAAAGTATTCCTAACTTTATAGACTTATCACGATTTAAAAAAGAACCTCGTGCACACTTTAAATCTGCAATTGCTCCAAATGGTGAAAAAATCATTATCCATACTTCTAATTTCAGAAAGGTTAAACGGATAGACGATGTGGTAAAAATTTTTGCGGCCATCAGAAAAGTGATACCTGCAAAATTATTATTAGTAGGTGATGGGCCAGAGCGAATACATATTGAAAAACTTTGCCGAGAACTCTGTTTAAACGACTCCGTTAGTTTCTTAGGTAAACAAAACCAAATTGAAGAAATATTGAGTGTGGGTGATTTGTTTTTAATGCCTAGTGAAACTGAAAGTTTTGGATTGGCTGCATTAGAAGCAATGGCCTGTGAATTGCCTGTTATCAGTAGCAATGCAGGTGGTATTCCAGAACTAAATATAGATGGAGAAACCGGTTTTTTGTGCAATGTTGGCGATGTTCAGATGATGGCAGAAAAGGCTTTGTATTTATTAACCAATAACGACATCTTAGCAAAGTTTAAACAAAATGCACTTACCAGAGCTGCGGTTTTCAATATTGATGCAATTGTACCCCAATATGAAGCCTATTACAAAAAGGTATTAAACCATTTGTAAAAACAAGCATCTAAGTGCTTATGAAAATAGTAGTTCCATTTAAAAAGCATTTTATTGTTGGGTGTTTTTTGGCTTTGAGTCAGCTGGTATGTGCACAGAATTATTCTATTATTTTAGGTAGGCCTACCGATAAAAACATCACTGCAAGTGTATTGTTTGATGCCAATACCAATGGGCAAATTATTTATGGTACCGACTCCACACAATTGAATCTGCAAAGTGCCATAATTACATTTGCCAAAGATACCCCAGTGGAAATAGCTATTCAACAATTGGCTCGTAATACACATTACTATTACAAACTGGTATACCGTTCAGACATTTCAAAACCTTTGATGAGTAGTCCTATTTACCAATTTCAGACACA
>CANHRW010000088.1 GCA_947462865.1 Bacteroidota bacterium
CAGGAATTTCCCAAGAGTAGGCATTTAAAGGAAATCGGAATTGTCCAACCAAATAAGTATAACCATTTTCATCTATGGGTAAAATCCCAACAGCCAGGTTTTTAAAATGAACCACCCCGTAAATTCCAGGCTTCCCTGTTGGATGTAAAATAGCGTGGTGATGAACTTGTATCCATGGGTTTTCATAAGTCACCTCTGAATGATTGATTTTCCATGGGTTGTGTAAATGAGCAGATTTGTCCATATTTTACAGCGGTAAATAGACGAGTAAGATACATGAAAATAGCTGGTAAATGCAATATTTTGAACTATCGATATCCAAAATGGTTGATTCAATATCCTGTGCTTATTCGGCTTGTTTTTGTACTCAATAATTATGTACAGTTGAGAAAATGGACAATCCTATCTGTATGGAAAAAAACCCTCAAAAAATTACCAAAAAACTTTATTGCAATTGATATTGGAGCAGGTGAATCTCAATACCTTATTCCCTTTTGTAATCGGTACTCCAAAAGCCAATTTTGGGCAATAGACAAAGAACCACAAAGTGTATCCTTTAATAAAAATTACCCTTGTAATAACCTGTATTCCGAGCAAATAGATATAGAATTTGAAAAAATTGAAATACGCGCAGATGTATTGTTATGCGTAGGTGTGCTGCAATACATAGAAAAAGATGTTCAAGCACTTCAAAACATGCATGCAGCATTAAAAAAAGATGCCACTTGTTTGGTATATGTGCCCATAAACGGCAAGCAAATAACAGGGTTCTTCAATTGGGTAAGTAAACGTTACCCCAATTACGAACACATTCACAATAGGCAACGCATTTATTCAGAAACTGAGTTAATAGATAAATTAAAAAATACGGGGTTTGAACCCATTTCAAAAAAATATACCTATGGGTTTTGGGGAATACTAAGCCACGAAATCAGCACCGGATTATACCTCTTGCTCATACACGGTAACCTCCTCATAAAATCAATGGCAACACTAGCAATAGTATTGTTTATTCCCATTAATATTATATGCATGGTACTAGATTATATCACTCCCAAAAAACAGGGAAATGGCCTGTTGGTTACCGCAAAAACAATTAAGGGAACTTAGGAAACTTCTTAAAATCGGGCTTCCTTTTTTCTAGGAACGAGTTTTTACCTTCCTTCGCTTCATCACTCAAATAATACAAGAGCGTTGCATTACCCGCCAATTCTTGAATACCTGCTTGCCCATCTAATTCAGCGTTAAAAGCACTTTTGAGCATGCGCAACGCAATTGGGCTTTTCTCCATCATTTTTTTACACCAAGCTACGGTGGTTTCTTCTAGCTGTTCGAGCGGAACAACTTTGTTTACCAGGCCCATGTCTAATGCTTCTTGAGCGTTGTATTGATCGCAAAGGAACCAGATTTCTCTGGCCTTTTTCTGCCCTACCAATCTGGCTAAATAACTTGCTCCAAAGCCTCCATCAAAGCTTCCAACCTTAGGACCAGTTTGACCAAACTTTGCATTTTCAGCTGCTATGGTTAAATCACAAATCACATGCAATACGTGTCCACCACCAATAGCCCATCCCGCAACCATTGCAACAACTGGTTTAGGTATTCTTCTGATTTGCATTTGTAAATCTAAAACGTTTAAACGAGGCACGCCATCATCACCCACATATCCACCATGACCCCTTACGCTTTGGTCGCCCCCACTACAAAAAGCATTGCCTCCTTCACCAGTTAAAATAACACAATATACATCTTCCCTTTGTCTGGCAATTTCCATTGCTGTAGACATTTCTTTTACGGTTAATGGTGTAAACGCATTGTGTTTTTCGGGTCTATTGATGCTTATTTTGGCTATGCCATCATAAAACTGAAACAAAATTTCTTGAAAGGGTTGAATGGTTTCCCAAGCAAAATTTGACTGCATAATTTATAAATTAGTAAGTTGTATAGATTTAAATTGTTGAATAATTGACAAGTTCATTTCAGCATCAAACAACAACTCTAAAACATGGGTTTGATTAGATTGTATAAAACTTGTTAAGGCTTGGTTAAAAGCTTCTGTTGATTGACAAGTGGTACATTGAATGCCAAACGTTGCAAGAGTTTGTGCTATACTTCTATGGTAAGGTGTTGTAAAAAAATGAAGGTGTTCAGGATGCCTAGATGGGCCCTCTATCCACTCAAATATTTTTCCCCCAACATTGTTCAATACAACAATTTTTAAATTTTGAGGCAACGTGTTTAACCACCAAGCATTGGTATCATACAAAAACGACAAGTCACCACAGATTAAAAAATGAGTTACAGATGGGTTGGCAATGGCTGCTCCAATAGCTGTTGATACAGAACCCTCAATACCGCTTGTTCCTCTGTTGCCAAATACTTTACCAGCAAATCCGTTTAATCCAAGCCAGCTGGCAAACCGAATAGATCCACTGTTACCAATGTGTAAAACCGAACCCGTTGGAATAACTTTCAATACAGATGAAACTGCGAGCGGTTCAGACCAGCCTTGTTGAGCAAAAACTGCCTTTTGTAAAGCATTTGCTTTCAATCCAAGCTGCATCCACTTTTGTGAATAAGCAGCTACAATGGGTTCATTCGATAGCTTTGACTCTAAAAATTTTGCGAGTAAAACCGGCAGCGAACTTCGTATAAAATGAGTCAAGTTTCCGTATGTATTAACTGGTTTTGATTCTTCGCTGATTCTGAAATGCCATTGAGGATTGATACTTTTAAGCCATAATTTTAAAGCTTTAGAAACCATTGGCCCACCCGATGAAATAACCATATCTGGTTCAATGCTTTGTAACAATTCTATACTGGCATATTGAACAACCGCATCAAAATTAGGGACCACAGATTGTTGGTGTTGATTTGAAACTACATCTGCCAGCAACACTACCTTACCTAATTTTGAAAATTGTGATAGGATATTTTCTAATGCTTCTGATGGTGCTTGTTGACCCAATACAATAACTACTTTATTGGCTTGTTTATAGGCTTGAGCAAATAGATCTAAATCTTTTAGTGAAAAAGGCAATGTGGTGTTTGAAATGTCATCAAACACTTCCAAAGGAGGGGTCTCTATTGCTAATACTTGAGGATAAAGTGGTTCTCTCAAAGGAACATTTACATGAACAGGTCCAATATTACCAGGTTCCATTGTTTCTACCAATGCTGTTTGCACAATTCGTTGTGTGAGCAAAAGATCTGAATTGTTAGCTTCTTCACACATCAATTCATGGCTGTTATTTACATGTTTACCGTAAACGCCCTTTTGCATAATCATTTGCCCATCTTGCTGGTTAAGCATTTCAGGTGGCCTATCTGCGCTTAAAACAATGAGTGGTAATTGTTGGTATTTGGCTTCAGCTATAGCTGGAAAAAAATTAAGCAAAGCCGTTCCTGAAGTACAAATTAAAACAACCGGCTTGCCTGTTTGTTGGGCAATTCCAAGGGCTATAAAGCCAGCACTGCGTTCATCAATGACCGAGATACAGGTTATGTTTTTTTCTTGTTTAAAGGCATACAAAAGTGGGGCAGATCTGCTTCCAGGGCAAATGATGGCATGTGTACAGCCAAACTCACTGCAAACTTTAGCAATTGTATAAACTTGTTTATGCACCTTTTAAATATGGAATCAAATTTAATTGGAAATACCCAAACTTCCTTAAAATTGAACCCTCAAACCCAGATTAATGCCAAAACTTCTTCCATCTTTGGTTCTGAAACCCTTTTGTGGATTGTAATTCAAATAATTTAATCGGTGATGAAAACTAACAGAGAATATTTTTAAAATATTTTCGAAGCCATAACCCAATTCTAGATAAGGGCCCTGTGAAAATGTTTGAATGTATTTGTATTTATTGGCATCTAACTCCGGATTACTTATGCTATGTAAATCATTTACTGCAATATTGGCTTGATTAATGGTACCGTATGCCGTTTTAAATATCAACATATTACGGAGTTTTAAATTACGCAATCCCGGAATGCGATTAACCAAAAAGCCTTCTAGGTGTTGCACATAAGAAGCATGTATAAATTGGTCGCTAATAAATTCATAAAAATTCATCAAACTAAAATTATAATCACTGTATAAAAAGCTACCATTTCCCCTAGCCACATCTAATAAAGGATATGGCAATTTTCCAAAAACTTTTCCGGCATAAATCCACCAATCTGCAGTACCTAAAATGCCTGTGTTAATGTGTTGTGATAAAGTAAAGCTGAGTTTGTCATAATTAAATCCTTCATTTGCTATAACGCCTTTGAAGCCTCTTTGGTAAGCCAGCACTACAACAGGTAGGCGAGCTTGTTGCAAACGAACCCTTCGGTTTCCTCTGGTAATCATTTTTTCTCGGTATGCCCACCTGGCTTCAATGGTAATACTTGTATTCAAGAAATGATGCAAAGTATCAATCATTCCTTGTTTGTTTTCTTGTGTAAAACTGAACTCATTTTTGAGCATTCCTACAGGTTTAAAAGTAGCCAAAGTAACTGTTGAATTGATAGACCAATAATTACTAAAACCCTTGGTATAATTGAACTTAAACTCTTGGGTTGCATTCATTCTAACCTTCTCAGCGAAGAAGTTAAAGAACTGGAAAATACCATTATTTGCCAAAGAACTAATTGGCGAATTGGTAATACCCAACACATCATAATCATCTCTATAGGCTACAGATATTTTCGTCCATTTTTTTGAATCAAAAATATAATCAGCATTGAAGCCATATTTGAATTTATCATCTTTAAAGCCATAGGCCAAATAAGCACCCAATGCCACTTTGTTACTAAATTTAAAATTACTTCTGAAACCCAATCTAAGTCTCAAATGCTCAACAGGATTGTAAGAAATAAGGCTCAAATAAGGACCCCAATCTAACTTGTTGATCCGTTTATGACCTTCTACAATCAATTGAACAATTTCTATGTATGTTTTTACTACTGGTAAATTATTCACTGAATCTACCTTTAAAAACATTTCTTTCTCTATGTTCGATAATTGCTCAGCGCGTTTGTTGTTCCAAAAACTGGTATCTTTGGTTTCTTCTTGCGCATTGTTGACCACCTGAAAATCAAAAAAATCTTTTGGCTTTTCTTGGTTCAAATCAAAGTTGCTATTGATAAAATAAAAGCCTGCTAAAACACCTGTACTATTTTTACTGATTCGATCAAAATCAAAATAAATTCTGCTCTTGGCGGCCATCCAAGTTTGCTGTGCCACTGGTACCCATTCTTGTTGAATGCGAATACGGTTAATAAAATTGATATTAGACTCTTTGCTGATGGTTAAATCTACTTTATTGATGGCATAAGAAGAATCTTCAATCCAAATGGTACCTTCAAATCCTAAGTCTTTTTTACGGCGTAAATTCAACTGTATTTTGTAATTTTTATGCCCATTGTTTTCTACAGAATCTTGTAAGGTATAGATATAGGTATTGTTTGAGCCTTCTGCAATTGGACCAATAAAGTCTTTACCTAACAAGCGTACAAAATTCCCATTTAAATTGTAGCGAATGAGTTCCCCTCCTAACAAATCTGTGATATACGAATTTTTATTTACCCCAATACCCGAATAACGATTGGCATGAATAACCTCTTTGGTTTTAAATGGATTGCTTTGAAAATAAAAAGTAGAGTAGGTTTCGCTTACCATAACTGGTATAATATGTTTACCATCATTATTCTTCATTTGATTAATGGTATCAAACAATGATTGCAAAGGCTTAAATACTGGATTTTTTTTCATGTCATCCGACACGTTTGTCAGTGAAACATCTAGCTTAGCATAAGTATCTTGTTGGTAGTGAGGGTAACGTTCTTGGTCGTTAGTTTTCCTGTTTACTCGAGCAGCCTGAATAATTCTCAAAGCAGGGTTGATACCGGGTTTAATCACCGCCTCATTCATTTCCTGGGTTTTTTCTTCCAATTCTATATTGAGAACCTGAGTTTGGTTCCTTTTAATTTTTATAGACTTGCGTTTATAACCCATATAAGTTACCACCAAACTATCTACCTCTTGCTTAGTACTTATTTTATATCTCCCTTCAAAATCAGAGGTTGTGCCTCCTGCAAAACCTTTAAAACCCATACTTACATATGGCAAAGGCTCTTTGGTTCTGTTATCGCGAATTTTACCCGTAATGACCGTTTCTTGTTGAGCAAAAAGAAACAATGGAAAAGAAAAAAGGAGGTAGCAAATAAAACGCATTCAAAAAATCTTAATTTAACATGCGCATTTTCATACGAATGTCTTTTGCTGGTCTATCACCAGGTAAGGTTTGAGTGGTTGCAATTTTATCCAATACCTCAAAACCCGACATGAGTTCGCCAAATACAGTGTAATCTCCGTCTAAATGAGGAGCTCCACCCACCCTCAAATAGGTATCTATTTGGTCGTAATCTATTTTATCTGGTTCGTTTTTATTGTACTGCTTGTCTACAATAGCTTGTAGACTTTTGACATAATTTTGGAAAGCCTCTTTTTGACCTGAAGCTTGCAATTCACCTAATTTTTTTTGAATGGAATCATTTTTAGCCAATTCATACAACATGGCTTGTTTTCTGCTCAAATTCCTGCTATTGATGATGCGTTCCAATTCTTCTATGGTGTAGGTTTTTCCTTGTACAATATAAAACTGACAGCCACTCGACGCCCGCTCAGGATTGTTGTCTCTAGCTGCAGACAATGCCCCCCTTTTGTGGTAATACTGTTTTACAAATTCAGCTGGTATTTTGTAACCTACATCTCCAGAGCCCAACATGGTGGTACTATCGGCATTTTTAGAAAGTGGATCTCCGCCCTGAATCATAAACGATTTTATAACACGGTGAAACAATAAGCTGTCGTAAAACCCCTCTTTTACCAATTTAATAAAATTGTCTCTGTGTTGCGGTGTTTCGTTGTACAATTTGGCAACCATTGTGCCAAAATCAGTTGTAATCTCTACCAATCGTTCGTCTTTAGCAGCTGTTGGTTTTGGAATAGGCCTGGGAACATATTTTTGAGTATGTTGAACCTTAGGAGTTGCCTTTTTTTGAGCCATTAAAGGCTGCAAACCCAAACACAACAACAATAGAAGTAATGAGTATTTTTTCATCTGAACTGCAATTTTCACCTTCGCAATATAAAAAATCAATGGATTTTAATGTGGGTCAATTTTCAAAAAAACCTTGTTCTTCAAAGTAGCGAATTACCAACCGTTTGAGCAATTCTTCTTGGGTAGTTAAATCAAGGTAAGGTGGTGTTTGAATTAGGGTATAATGTGGCCATCCATCGCTGTCTGTCTTTTCAAAGGCATAATAACCTTGGTAACTGAGAAGTTTGGCTGTTGCAATGTGCATTAGCTCTAATTTTTCTTGTTTATTAAATTCCCTTAAAACGCCCAATTCTTGAACACCAATAATGAACAAAAGCCCATTCATGTCTGGTTTTTTTCCGAACTGTTTTTTTAAATCAAAGACAATTTGATACCAACGTGCTTTCTCTAGGTCGTTTAATTCAGTAATACTAAATTCAGTTTGCTTCATTAATTGGCAATTTAGCCCTTTATTTGAAATAGTAACGCAAGCCAATTAGTCATAAATTAACTCGTTAAAAATGAAAAGCATACAATTTATCTCTTTGCTCATTTTGAGCATTCTTACAGTAGGTAAAATAAACGCACAAACACCTAAAGTAATTGCAGGACCAATGAATGGCTATGCAGAATACTCAGAAGTCTTGATATGGATACAAACGATCTGTACCAAGCATTTGAGCATTAAATACAGAAAATTAAATGAAACAGTTTGGAACCAAAAAGACGTAGAATTAAACGGTTCCTGTGAGCCTCAAAATAATAAAATTGTACTCACGAACCTGGCATTTGGAAGCACCTACGAATACCAAATTTTTTTGAACAAAAAAACTCCATTTAAAGCCAATTACCCATTTACTTTTAAAACCAAAACTTTATGGGAGTGGAGAACTCC
>CANHRW010000089.1 GCA_947462865.1 Bacteroidota bacterium
AAGGAGACGAACAAATCAAATTAAACACGCTTGCTAAAATAGAAGAAGGCGGAACTGGAGCCTTGTCTTTTTTGGCAAACCCCAAATACGAACCTTTTTTATACACAACAGCTGCCTCTGCCGTGATTGTCAACAAAAGTTTAACGCTCAATAAAGCTGTTGAAACTACCTTAATTAGAGTAGATGACGCTTATGCAAGCTTTACCATTTTATTGGAGAAATTCGCTAATGGCAATCAAGAATTGAGTGGTATTGATGCTCAAGCAATTGTTGCCAAAGATGCTAAGATTGGTACTTTAGTATATGTTGGCGCTCAATCATATGTTGCTACAAAAGCAACAATTGGTGCCAATACCAAAATTCATCCTCAGGTTTATATTGGTGAAAATGTATTTATTGGTGAAAATTGTATCATCAATGTGGGTGTAAAAATATACCATGGTTGTATCATTGGAAACAACTGTATCGTTCACAGCGGAACCATTATAGGAAGTGATGGATTTGGTTTTGCGCCATTGGCTGATGGAACTTATAAAAAAATACCTCAAACAGGTATTGTAACCATTGAAGATCATGTAGAAATTGGCTCAAATTGTACCATTGACAGGGCAACCCTCGGAACCACTATAATTAGAAAAGGAGTTAAAATAGACAACCTGGTTCAAATTGCTCACAATGTAGAAATTGGAGAAAATACAGTCATTGCTGCTCAATCAGGTATTGCAGGCAGTACTAAAATTGGCCGTAATTGTGTATTGGGTGGTCAAGTAGGTATTGGCGGACATATTACCATTGCCGATTATAGCCAATTTGGTGCACAAACTGGTGTAGCATCATCAATTACAGAACCCAATAAAAAGTGGTTTGGCACATCCTACATGGAAATGAGAGACAATTTAAAATCTCAAACTGTGTTCAGAAAATTGCCAGAACTGCTTAAACGAATTGAAGCTTTAGAAAAACTTTTTTCAAGTAAATAATTCGATTATTTTATGCGAAATATGGGTATTTTACCTATTATTTCTTTTTTTGCAGTAAATATGCTGCATAGTCAGATTTTTAAACCGAATCATGAAACAAACTACAATTAAAAAACCAGTTGATTTAGAGGGTGTTGGATTACATACAGGTCAAAAAGTAAGCATGAAGTTTATGCCTGCTCCTGAACATTATGGCATTAAATTCCAAAGAACAGATTTACCCAATCAACCTATCATAGATGCAGACGTTGACAATGTAACAGACACATCTAGAGGCACAACCATTGAACAAAATGGTGGCAAGGTTGCAACTGTTGAACACGTTATGGCAGCATTGGCTGGCTTAGAAATTGACAATTGTTTGGTGCAAATCAATGGCGGTGAAACACCTATCATGGATGGCAGCTCTCGGTTTTTCATGAAATCGTTGTTAGAAGCAGGAATTGCAGAACAAGACGCTGAAAGAGAGTACTTTACCATTCCTCAAAATGTATTTTACACAGAAACAGACCGCAGTGTTGAAATGATTGCCATGCCTTTGGATGATTACAGACTAACGGTTATGGTTGATTACAATTCACCAGTATTGGGTAGCCAACATGCATCTATTACCAGTTTAAAAGAATTTGAATCTGAAATTTCGTCATGTAGAACCTTTTGTTTTTTACATGAATTAGAATTGTTGTACAACAATGGGCTTATTCAAGGTGGTGATTTAAACAATGCCATTGTAATTGTTGACAGAGTGATTGAAGACCATGAATTAGACCATTTGGCAAAAATGTTCAACAAGCCAAAGGTTGAGGTAAAAAAAGAAGGCATTCTAAACAATGTTGATTTGCGTTTCCACAACGAACCTGCAAGACACAAGTTACTAGATTTAATTGGAGACCTCGCCTTAATTGGAGTTCCAATCAAAGCCCAAATTATGGCTGCCAGACCTGGACATGCAGCCAATGTTGAGTTTGGAAAAAAAATCAAAGCTTTGATTAAGAAAACCAGAAGTGCTGTAAAGGTTCCTAAATACGATCCATCTATACCAGCACTTTATAATGCTGATGCCATCGAAAAAATGTTGCCACACAGGTATCCATTTTTAATGGTTGACAAAATTTTAGAAGTTGGCCAAAACCATGTCATTGCATTGAAGAATGTAACCATGAACGAACCTTTCTTTCAAGGACATTTTCCTGGAAATCCAGTAATGCCTGGAGTTTTGATTATTGAAGCAATGGCGCAATCAGGAGGCATATTGGTATTGTCAAAAGTTGAAGATCCTGAAAACTACAATACCTATTTCATGAAAATAGACAATGCCAAATTTAAAGACAAGGTATTGCCTGGAGACACCCTCATTTTTAGGCTAGACTTAGTTGCTCCAATCAGAAGAGGTGTTTGTGTGATGAAAGGTTCGGCATTTGTGGGAGATAAATTAGTTGCTGAAGCAGAGTTAATGGCTCAAGTTGCAAAAAAGAATTAAACCATGATTAGTAAATTGTCACAAATAGATGCACAAGCTAAAATTGCAGAAAATGTAAGTATTGATGCTTTTAGTACCATACATAATGATGTTGAAATTGGTGCAGGTACTTGGATAGGCTCAAATGTAACTATTTATCCTGGTGCTAGAATTGGCGAAAATTGCAGAATATTTCCAGGGGCAGTTATTTCTGCAGTTCCTCAAGATCTAAAATTTGATGGAGAAGACACCAAGGTTTATATAGGTAATCATACAACTATTCGCGAGTGTGTTACCATCAACAGAGGCACCAAAGATAAATTTAAAACCCAAGTAGGCGACCATTGTTTGTTAATGGCTTATACCCATTTGGCGCATGATTGTATTGTGGGCAATCATGTTATCATAGCAAACGGTGTTCAAGTAGCAGGCCATGTGGCCATAGATGACTATGCCCGAATTGGAGGTTTATCTGCCATTCACCAATTTGGCAGAGTGGGTAGAAATGTAATGATTGAAGGTGGTAGCATGGTCAGTAAAGATGTTCCTCCATTTATTAAAGCAGGACGCTACCCTATTAGCTATGAAGGTATCAACTCTGTTGGGCTCAGAAGATTTGGGTTTAGCAACGAAAAAATCAATGAGATTCAACAAATTTACCGCATCCTGTTTGTTCACAACCGCAACCTTTCAAAAGCTCTAGAAATTGTAGAAAGAGAAATGGAAGCTAGTCCTGAAAGAAACGAAATTCTTGATTTTATCAAACAATCTGAAAGAGGCGTTTTAAAAGGGTTCAACTCAAAATAAATGGAACTCCTCCTCCAGGATATTGGCAAACAGTTCAACAGAAAATGGATTTTCAAGGGTATTAACCTACAAATCCATTCCAAAACAAGTACCGCAATCATAGGAAATAATGGCAGTGGAAAAAGCACTTTGATACAGCTTTTGTTAAACTACCAAACACTCAGTAAAGGGGCTATTCAGTATTTTATAGATAAAGCTGAAATAGAGAATGAATCAGTTGCTTCACATATTAGTTTTGCAGCTCCTTACCTAGAGCTACCTGAAGAGTTTAGTTTAAAAGAATTGTTAACGTTTCACTTTCATCTGAAACCAAGCAATCCTATTTTCGACCTGGATACGCTTTTAAAAGAAACCAATTTAGCTGGAAACGAAAACAAATTAATCAAGCATTTTTCTTCTGGCATGAAACAAAAAGTAAAGCTCATTTTGGCTTTTTGCTCAGACACTAAGTTGTTGTTATTGGATGAACCTTGTTCTAATTTAGACCAAGAAAGTATTCAATGGTATAGAACCAATATTAGAAAACTCAATGGTTTAAAAACAATCGTCATTGCAAGCAATATGCCTGAAGAATACGATTTCTGTGAGCACCAAATACAGATGCTCAATTACGCTTAAGTTTATTTTAAATTTAATTTTCTCTTTGTTTTTGCTACAGCCCCACTTGGCAAACTTTGAATTGAAGGGCGACTGAGCGTCAGTCAAAGCCTAGTTGTATTTTTATCCAATTCTATTCAGAAATGAAATAATCATATGCGTGTTCTTGTTCTATAGGGTGACTGAGCAGCAGCCAAAGCACTGTTTTGTTTGTCCATACCTTTGTCTTGATACAAAGGTATCCAAAGATCAAGACCTGCGCCAATCGGCTTAAAATGTAAATGCTGACAAGCTGTATTTATTTGTTGTCAAAGTCAGCTTTGTCAGCACATCTTCGTAATTGTTTTAAGCGCGAATAACGCAGCAATTCATTATTTATTTCTTAAACTAACACTTGCTTCTTGCTGTCGGATTCACTTCCTCAAGGCTTGCCCACAACAATTACTTGTGATTTTGTGCGCCGCTTGACAATGGTCGGAAATTCCGAACAAAAATTGGTTTTGGGATGAAATTAAAATGGTCTTGCGAGAAAGAAGTTTCAGTAATAGTTCGTATGCGTGTATTTATAGTATTGGGCGATGCTGTATTGGTTATAAATTTATAAAGCATTAAGGCCTTACAATACCAATAAAGTTTGAATTATTGTTATCAATTAGGATAAAATCATTACCATCTACAAATCCATCACCATTGACATCAGTATCAGTATATCCTGAAACAAAATTAGTATTATCATTGTCCACATCAATAAAGTCATTTCCATCAACAAATCCATCTTGATTGATATCGCCACTGTATATTAAAAACACTCCATAGCCATCATTTTTAAGATTATCTCCAAATGCTTTTGAAACAGAATTTGTAAAATTATAGGTAATCCCATTGCTTATCAAAACAGGCGAATTTGACCACGTTTCTATACTTCCCCTATGTTTAACTATAAGATAATATTTATTATTAGACATGTTGCTTGGTATATAAATTTGACAGATTCCTGCTGTATCTACTAGTGTTTTAACACTAAAAGCAATTACATTGTTTACACTGTCAAACAATTGAATTTGAACTGTATCACAAAACTCCATACTACTGATTCCATCTGCATTGTTTAATGAACTTTTTAACCTACCATTTTCATACAAAGCTTCAAAATACATTTTCAAATTAATTTTCACATTCACTCCAATTTTCACACTATCTTTACATGAAGTCAAGCCATTATTTACCGTTACAAAATAGTTCGTGTTCTGAGTTGGGCTAACCGTAAAGTTCTGTGTGCTTGCTCCATTACTCCAAAGATATGTCAATGGATTTTGAATCACTCCTGAACCTACTGACTTCAAAAGTACACTTGAACCTGAATTGATAATCGTATCATTATTTATAATATTAGCACTGACAAGACTGAGCAAAACACTATCAGTAGCAGAACAGGTTCCATAACTCACAGTTACTTTATATTTACCTGCATTTGATGGGCTAATAGTTGTGCTGGTAGCACCAGTATTCCAAAGATAACTGGAATAACCATTGCCAGCATTTAAGGTATATGCTGTTCCACATGCTTTAATTGTGTCTTGAAATGGATTGAATGAGGAAATTGAATTGATACTTAAATTCAAAGTTGCTATACTGTCACAACCCCAAACACTGCTTCCCGAAAAAGTTTTACTATAGACCCCACTTGAATTGTATGTTTGGCCATTCCACGTATAGGGTGTACAAGAATTGATATTGGAAGTAGACGTAACGATAGGACATACTGCGCTTACTTGTACATTGTCTATGGAGATTTTAGGACGAGAACTGCTAGTTCCCCCGGTTCCATTGTGGTAATAATATCTCAACCTACAAGTTGAAATATTGTTGAAAGCTGAAGGAAGTTTAGCCCGAATGGTACTACTATTTGCCACATTGTTAGTGCCTACATAAGGTAAATTAACACCTGTTATTTCTGTAAAATTGACCCCATCAATTGACCAATACACCCTCAAAGTGCTTACTCTATTGCCCACTCCATTGAAAACTGTTGCTGCATCAAAAATTAAACTATCTGCATTTCGTTTGCTAAAATCCATTGAAAAATCTACAGCACAAGAACTTGTATTATCTGAATTACCCAAAGTTAAAAAAGCCAAAGTTCCTGCCACATTACCCGTTAAACTTCCCCTTTGTATGCCTGCACTGGATGAGCTTGTTTGAAAGTTAGCGGAAGAAACTGTAATTGATGTTGCATTGGGAATTGTACCTGCATTGGTGGTGACAGCTGTCCATCTCCCTACGCCTAAACCAGACAAAAATCCATTGGTCCAATTGGCAATATCACTGAAATCTTCCTTGTACAAATTGTTTGCAGTGTACTTCATTTTTACAGGACCCATTTCATTGATTGTAAACAAATTACTTGCAGGTAAAGTACTGGAACCAATAACTGTTGTATTACCTGAAAAAATAAAATTTGTTAGAGGGGTACTTGCCAAACCAATGGTATTGCCATTGGAGGCCATATTAGAAATATCACAGGTAACTAAAATATAACTTATTCCTATTGGTATTATTTGATTCAATGATGAAAAATTTATTATCCCCCCTGTTGTTACAACAGCTTGGCCAGAACCTATTTGGGTTGCGCCGACCAAATCATTTGTACTATTAATCCAACATTTGAAACCTAAACTTTGAATATCTGCTGAAGTGTAATTACCCTGCGTTGTGAAACCGAGAGCTGATAAAATTGAATAATTCAATGAATCGTTTAACTGAAAACCTGCTATGATATTATTAGATGAATTGGTGTTTAAAAAACCACTTTGTGGATGTGAATTAGAAATATTAAGAAATGATTTCCCTGTTTTAAAAACTACTTTCAATGAAATAGCAGAATTGATATTGTAGAATGTATAAGCTGCTATTGAATCAACTTTTATGCCGTTTACAACCACACTGTCAACAACATAACCTGAATCTGGTTTGAATATAAATCGTTGATTACTCCCCTTAGCAAAATAATATAAACCTAAACCATTTGAAATTATACTTCCTGAACTATTCGTTACTCTTCCACTGTTTTCAATATTAAAAAAAATTGGGGTATTGTTAAAGGTGGAACCGATATGTGTGGTTAAGGATTTATAAAATTGAAAAGACATGGTATCAACCAAATTATATGTTCCATTAGGAGAAATTACCAAGGAACGAACTTTAAGAGAACCTTTGTAAGTACCAGTAAAAATAGTTGCATCTGTGGTATCCAGAGGCAAACCTTTGTTCCAAGAAATGCCATTCCAATAATTGGGTGTTTTGCAATTTTTTTGACCGGTAGTTACTGTATTGTTTGCAATTGGCGTATTTACACTACCTACATAAGCTGTAATATTTGTGTTTGGTGTTGCCCATCTGAATGCCAAATTGGGTGCCGCAGTCTTAGAAAACGCTACGGTATTTTTTAACCGCATTCTAATTAATCTCAAGCCTGCTTGGGTAATGATGGTTCCTGCTCCTGCTCCTGGAGGTGTTTTTGCAGCTATAGTTACGTAGTTATTAGTTGCATTGTAGGTTACTGAAGTTGGTACTTGAACAGCATTCAACTCTGATGATCCTGCTACAATTGTTGCTGTAATAGTTCCTGAATTTCTGAAGGCACTGTTCATGTTAATATTAAATACCCCGGTAGCATATTCCCATGTGGTGGTGGCACCAGTGGCGTATAATTTTACATCAAAATAGAAGGAGGTATCGGAAGGTGAAAATATTTCGCTTTCTACCCTACATTCAAATGATTGGGCATGAGCAGTTACAATTGATAAATAAGTAAACATTAGTAAAAAGGGAAGCTTGTGTTTCATTGGTTTAATAAATTAACATTTATCAATGCATACAAATATAGAATAATTATCATTTTTGCATATTAAAATGATATCATAAAATATACTTGTACTTAAACATTTAAGATTATTCAGCAATGCTCTTTTAACTAAATAGAAATAAGAAATAAAACTATCCAGTAATAAAATTGATACAACAAATTAATTAGAATTCAATTTTTGATACATTTGTTTTTATATGAGGTATTTTATTGTAGCAGGTGAGGCAAGTGGCGACATGCATG
>CANHRW010000090.1 GCA_947462865.1 Bacteroidota bacterium
GCCGTTGACAATACTGGTCAATTGAGTGCAACAGGTATGGGTTCAGCAAAAATTACCATTTGTGTAGGAAACATTAAAACAACTGTTAATGTGACGGTGAGTTTTTAATTAATAACCCGGAACAAAAATTAAAACCATTTGAACGCTATTCATTGGTTTTAAAATTTAAACAACAAAAAATACTGGCAATGCCAGTATTTTTTGTTTAGAACCGTTTTAAAAATTTAGCGTATAGGTTTGCCCATGATTTATTAATTGATAAGTTTTAAATAAAACAAATACTGTTCTATTTAAGCACAGGTGAGTTGTGCTCATTAAATTCCAAGTATGGTTTAAAGTAATGGCGCTTATTTTACACGCATCAAAATAAAAACCAACGTTTTTAAAACCTAATTTTAGTATTATTGTCTATAAGTTCAAACCATCAAAACTTTATGAAAAAAGCAATTTTATTGTTCACACTTTTATTGGGAACCTTTTTAAGTGCTAAGCTTTTAGCTCAGGATTATTCAAGCGATGCCATTATTGGAGTATGGGAATCTGGCTCAGGAAAAGCCAGAGTAAATATTATAAAATCGGGCAACTATTATTATGGTAGAATAGTATGGTTGCGCGAGCCCAATAACGAAGAGGGCAAGCCAAAAGTAGATAAGAACAACCCTGATGAAAGTAAAAGAACTATACCATTGCTGGGCATGAGAATGCTTGCTGGTTTTGAATTCAAAGGAAATAATGTTTGGGAAGATGGTACTATTTACGACCCAGAGAGTGGCAGTACATACAATTGTACCATTAGTTTAGCAGACAACAATACAATGAACATTCGTGGCTTCATTGGCATTTCGGCTTTTGGCAGAACCGATGTATGGAGACGACTTGAACTGAAGAAAAAATAATAGCTTCTGTTAAGGAGATACCAAGTTCAAACTGATTTGGAAATACAGCGGATTGGTTATGGTGTTTACCATTTGGTATTTTTCATTTGAACCAATGAGTCTGAATTTGTCGCCTTGGTCTATATTGAAGTTGTAATTAATGCGGTATCCTGCTTGCACAGAAAGCCAAATAAAGCCACTCAATGAGCATTCATAAGTTATCCTAGGTCTTAATTCTGATCGTCTTAATTCTAAATTATCATAGAGGGGAACTGATGCAACTCCTCCTGGGTTACCAATACTGTAACTATTGCCTTCTAACTCGTATCCTAAAAATAAAAGGTTACGCGTGTTGATGGTTCTTCTAACTGCAAAACGTGCAGGAAACAACGATTCAATTCCCCATTTTCTGTTTTGGAAGGTATGGTTAAATAAAATCAATGGAATTACTCCCAAAGCCCCTGGTCTGTAGGTTCTAGATATTCCAAAACCTAATATAGAATAATCGCTCCTTTTTTTCCCAAAGAAGGCTGCAGCTGTAATTTTTGGTTTTACCAAATAGGAGCCGATATCACTGCTATTGAGATTGTAATCACCATTTGCATCAGCACTGGCAAAAGCCAAAATAAAGTACTTTTCGTTGAGTGGCTTAAAAATGGTTGTATTTAAACCTATTGTGGTTAGTCCGTTCTGATGCAATCTGTGAATGACATGATTTTTTCCATCGTGGCTTCCCATGTGATAATTGGTTCTCCAATAAGTTGCTCCAAGGTTAATGAGCCATTTTGTATTCGAAAGAATAGGGTAATTGGCAGAAATTCTTAATCCAGATGCGTTTAGAATGCTTGCTTGGTTTGAATCTTTTTTTAAATCGTAGGTTTCTGGCCCTTGATAATTAGTCAATTTATGATTGGCTTGTATGTCGTAGCCTATAGAAATAAGCTTGCTAGGGCTAAGTCCCAATACTTTACTGGTGCAAAATCTTTTAACGCCTGTGGGTTCAACTACTTCAAATTGACTAAAGTCTATCATTTCTTCTTTAGTGCTGTCTACTTGTGCATGAATAGTTGTTGCAGCAAATATGAAAGTTGACAAGAATAATTTTTTTATCATAAATGTTACTTTTACCTATTTTATAATTGAATAGCCAAATTAATGGTTTAATTTAATATTGTAACATTTTTCAAAGAAAACGATTAGACATAGAATAAATCATTCCATTTTTACTCGGTTCTATAGCTACAATTCCCTAAAAAAAATGTGTTGTTTGCTAGGTTTCAATTGTCTTGCAAATTAGTTTCTATGGGTTTTCTAGAAGCGTACCTTCCAAATAACTCAAAGAAATAACCTATTTGTATAAAGTCTCTTCCGGTTTCATCATTTATTTTGTAGTCAAATTGGTGCAAATAGCCTATTTGTAGGGTTGTACTTTTACTAGGCTTGTAATTGAAAGCAAACAATAACCTGTTTCTTTCAAAATAAGGTTCATTGTCTGTAAAAAATAATTCATTACTTGTGCTCATTTGAAATGGCTTGTAACCATTTACATCCTTTCCAAATGAATAGGATACACCAACTCTGTATCTGAACCTATTCCTGTACCCATTGCTGGTAAATCTTCCCTCTGCCCTGTAGCGTTGTTCTAGTTTAAATTTACCAATTGATTGATTGATCAAAACCTGTGGCCAAAGTCTAAACTCATTGTTGTTTTTTGGTAAAACAAAATCTCCACCCTCTTTATAGGTTTGGTAGCTTCCCGTTCCAATAGTTAGTGTTAGGTTCTCATGGGCTTTATAGTTGAGACCAGCTTTATACTCGTAATAATGAAACTGGTCATAAAATCTTAATGAGCGTAATTGTGCTTCGGCAAAACCACTCCATTTTTTATTGTAGTTGTATTTCAAATTGAGTATATTCCAACTACCCAAATCAATGTTTTGCGCAAGTGTTACAAATGGCATAAGGCATATTAAGCCAACCCAATATATCTTCATTTCTTATGGACTGTTTTCATTTGAATAATATCAACCAAAAAAGCAAAAGCCATAGAAAAATAAATATATCCTTTTGGTATTTCAAAATGTAGCCCCTCGGCTAATAATGCCACACCAATCATCATTAAAAAACAAAGTGCTAAGATTTTAAAAGAAGGGTGCTTGGTTATAAATTGGCTTATGGGCTTGGCAGCAAGTAAAACGATAACAACTGTAACAATGACTGCTGTATACATCACCCATAGTTCTTTTACCATACCAACGGCAGTAATAATGGAATCTATAGAAAATACGAGGTCTAAAAGAATTACCTCTAATAACATTTTCTTAAAGCTAATTTTTTGGGGAATCTTAGGGCTATCTATCATTGCAATTTCAGATTTATGATAGATTTCTTTGGTGCTTTTATAAATAAGAAATAAGCCTCCAATAATTAAAATAATTCCTTTACCTGAAAATTTAATTTCATATACTGAAAACAAATTTTGGTCTAATTGTAAAATCCATGAAATAAAAGCTAACAGACATAACCTCATTAGCATTGCCAAACCAATTCCCCAGTACCTTAATTGATCTCTTTGGTTTTCTGGTAACTTATCTGACAAAATAGAAATGAAAATGATATTGTCTATGCCCAGAATGACTTCAAGGGCTATCAAAGAAAGTAAGGGAATGATTGCTGCTGTCATTTTTTTGATCCTATTTTTAAATTTTCTTTACAATGAACGTTTATTAAGGGTATATTTTTCTATTTTTAATAAGTATTACGCAGAAAATATTCATTTACTGTTCAAGATAATATCACTTGACTTATTTTGTTTGTTGTATTTTTGTTGCTGTTGCATCTCACTAAAATAATACTTTTTGAATATTTATGGTTTCTGCTAAACATATCTACATTTTATTGTTTAACCTTTTTGTGTTCAATAATATTCATGCGCAATCTGGGCAATTAGATGTCAATTTTAATTCGATAGATAATTCAGATACATCATCAATGGGCGCCAGGCCAAGTTTTGTCTCCACTATCTCAGAACAATCGGACAAGATGTTAATTATTGCGGGTAATTTTATGCAATACAACGGAGTTCCAAGAGACCGTGTTGCACGCATTTACCCAGATGGCAGTTTGGATACAGGGTTTTACCCAAGAATTCCTGATAACTGGTATTTATTCAGTTCAGCCATACAAGAAGATGGTAAAATTTTAATTGGTGGCGCTTCTCCTACTTTGTTCAGGCTTACTCCAGATGGAGCGCTTGATTCAAGTTTTTCGCCAGGTATAGCAAATTTGGGCTGGGTAACTTCTATACAAATTCAACCAGATCAAAAAATTCTCATTGCGGATGGTTCTGATGTATATAGGTTAATGCCAAATGGAGATAGAGATACCAGTTTTCAATCAAGCATATCAGGAGCCAAAAAGGCCATTCTTCAGCCGGATGGACGAATTCTAATTTGCGGAAGTTTAGACGATGGATTTACTTCAAAAAGATTGAGTGTGAGAAGGCTTTTAGCCAATGGGTCAATTGATACAACTTTCAAGTTTCCTGGGGAAGCTAATTGGGAGTTTGGCGACATCAAATTACAAAAAGACGGCAAGTTAATTGTTGTTGGAGGCTTTACTTCAATCAATGGCGTTGAACGAAGTAGAATTGCACGATTGCATACAAATGGATCAGTTGATTTAAGTTTCAATCCTTCATACATTAACAACTCAATTATTACAACTGAAATCCAAAAAGATGGGAAAATTCTGTGTGGAGGATATTTCACCAATGTAAATGGAGAATGGGTAAGTAAACTGGCCCGTTTGAATACCGATGGTTCAACAGATCTATCATTCAATTCAGGTGCCGGCGCTAATGCAGAAGTGTACGATATTCATATCCAATCTGATGACAAAACAATCATTTGTGGAGAGTTTACTGCTTTCAACAAAATCAACAAAAACAGAATAGCACGTATTTACAATTCAATAGGTTGTGCCTACGATTCCAGTGCATTTGATACACTTGTTTGCAAAAGTTATTTATGGCCAATTACAAATGAAACATATACCCAATCAGGCGTGTATGTAAAAACTTACCAAAATCGTTTCAATTGCGATTCAATATATGTGCTCTATTTAACTGTAAATACTTTCAATAAAAACATCACCATTCAAGACAATGAATTGGTGGCAAGTGACGCAACTGCAAAGTATCAATGGATCAACTGCAATACCAATGAAACCATAGCAGATGCTCACCAACAAAGGTTTAAACCAACTACTACTGGTAGGTATGCTGTTATTTTAAGTAATCTAGAAGGCCAATGCGTTGATACAAGCAATTGTATCCAATTTGAAACGCTAGGAATGACTCAACTACAAAAAAATAATATCAAGATTTATCCAGTTCCAACCCAAAATGAATTGAATGTAACATTGTGTTATCCTAGTCATTTATGGCTGTATTCAATTGAAGGAAAACTTTTGGCTGCGTGGCCATCAGCTTCAAGTTTTACCCTAGATCTTTCAGTTTTTCCAGCAGGTCTTTATTTTTTAAGAACCGAAACTGGAGCAATTAAAATATTGAAAGAATAAATGGTTTTTTGATGGGTTGGGGAATGAATCTGTTTGCGTAATTGAATGAGCTGCTTTTATTTTTTCCAAATAGTTTTAATAAAAGTAGCAGTCGAAAATTCCTTTCCATTAATTTGGGTATTTCCTGAAATTCCACCTAAATAACCCCAATTTTTGCAGTCCGCACCAATTACTTCAGTGCTCATATCGGCGCCACAAGTTCCAGGGTCAAGCGTGTAAACAGTATCACCATTAAAAAAAAACTTATCAATTTGGGCATTGCTACAAAAGGATGCTTTTTTGAAGGCATTGATTTTATGATCCAAACAGTTTGTGATTGCATTATCAATGTTTGTTTTGCTGCAACTGATTAAAGTAGTTACAAGAATAAATACTGTGGGTGGTTTTATAATCATGAGTTTATTTACTTCAATTTAAACTAATTGTAACCATAAATTCAATAGCAACTTCTACTAGGTTTATTTCTTAAAATAGATTTTAATCAATGAGGTTTTATTACAACAAGCTATAGAATTGTTTTTATTGATAGTTATATTCTCATAAGCAGTGTCAAGCTACTGCTAAAAACCTTTCCTGTTCAACAGATAAAATTTGTTAAGCTGAAATTTTAAATACTTAAACTTGATTGATTCTATGTATTTGGCCCTAATCCTTTCTACTTGAAGAGCTTATGAAAATATTTCTCATAAAAGGATGATAAAATACGTATAAAAAAAACCTTTTTGGTGCCAAGTAGTTTAAACAGTATTAAATTTGAACCAATTTTACGTTGAAGCAAGTATTAAAACATATCCAATTACTTTTACTTCTGCTGGTTGTAATCAACTACGTGGTGCCTTTGGCCTGTGTTAATGATGAGGAATGGCAACAAACGGCTATGGAGCAAACAGAAAATGAGCAACTTCCTGAAGAAGTTCTTGAAGATGAGGATATAAAAGAATCGGAAGTTCAATTTCTGATTCCTGCAAATTACATTTCATCAATACAAAAAGTGTTAACTCTAAAACATAGTTATTGCTCTTCAATACTAAATCATCCACGTAAAGTCTTTATCCCACCTCCAAGGGACTAATTAAACTACGTTTCTTGCAGGCTAAACTTTATGGCCGCTTTTCTTATTTTTTATTATACCTAATCACAAAAAATGATTGATAAAATAATTGCGTTTAGCACACGTAGTCCATGGACTATTGGATTGCTGATGCTTGTTTTGATAACTTGGGGTGGATACTCCTTAAAACATTTACCTATAGATGCGGTACCTGATGTTACCACCAATCAGGTAGATGTAATTACCAACTCGCCTAATCTTTCTTCATTAGAAATTGAGCGTTTTATTACAACGCCTTTAGAAATGGCTATGGCCAATATTCCTGGCTTAATTGAAGTTCGCTCCAACTCAAAGTTTGGCAGTAGTGTGGTGAAACTTATTTTCGAAGATAAAATTGATATTTATTGGGCTCGCCAACAAGTTTTTGAAAGGCTGGAGTCGGTTAAAAGTGAGATTCCAGAGGGCGCAGGCACGCCTATATTGGGTCCCGCCTCAACAGGTTTGGGTGAAATTTATCAATATGTTATCAGGCCGGTTGATATTACAAACAGTAAATATACTTCAACTGAAATTCGTACCATACAAGATTGGGTGGTACGCAGAAAATTATTGGGCTTACCAGGTGTTGCCGATGTAAGTGGATATGGTGGTTTTACCAAAGAATATCAAGCGAAAATTAAACCCGAACGCTTAAAATCCTTGGGCATTACTGTTGATGAATTGTATGAAGCCCTTGCCAAAGGAAATAGCAATACGGGTGGTGCTTACATTGAAAAAGACAATAAAGCATATACTATTCGTGGAATTGGTTTGGCTAAAAACCTAGATGATATTGCTAATACTGTAATTGAAACACGCAATGGTGTACCAATTTTAGTGAAGGAGGTGGCCGATGTAGAATACGGTCACGCTTTGCGTTATGGTGCACTAACTATGAATGGCGAAGGCGATGTAGTAGGCGGATCTATATTGATGATGAAAGGTGCTAATGGCAACCAAGTAATTGATGTGGTAAAAAAACGCATGGGTGAAATTCAAGAAATATTGCCCCAAGGTTTGGTGATTGAACCATTTGTTGATAGATCAAAATTGGTGAATGCAGCCATAAAGACAGTAGCTACCAACCTAATAGAAGGTGCCATCATTGTATTTGTGGTGATTTTATTATTGCTCGGAAATTTACGTGCCGGTTTGTTAGCGGCATCGGTTATACCACTTTCTATGCTATTTGCTTTTATCATTATGGATAATACCGGGGTGGTGGGTAATATCATGAGTTTGGGTGCCATTGATTTTGGTTTACTGGTTGATCCTGCCATCATTGTGGTAGAGAGTGTAGTGTTGTTTTTAGCAATGGCTTTAAACAAACGAATGAAAGAAAATTCA
>CANHRW010000091.1 GCA_947462865.1 Bacteroidota bacterium
CAACACTCATGTTCACAAATGCTGGTATGAACCAATTCAAAGATTGGTTTTTGGGCAATGAAACACCACAATACAAAAGGGTTGCCGATACCCAAAAATGTTTGCGTGTAAGTGGTAAGCACAATGATTTGGAAGAAGTGGGTGTGGATACCTATCACCATACCATGTTTGAAATGCTTGGTAACTGGAGTTTTGGTGATTATTTTAAAGCAGAAGCCATTGAATGGGCATGGGAATTATTAACCAATGTATATGGATTGGATAAAGACCGTTTGTATGTCACTATTTTTGAAGGAGACGACAAGGAAGGATTGGCTAAAGATATTGAGGCCCTTAACGAATGGAAAAAATGGATCCAAGAGGAGCGCATTCTGTTAGGGAATAAAAAAGATAATTTTTGGGAAATGGGCGATACTGGCCCATGTGGGCCTTGTACAGAAATACATATAGATTTAAGACCCGCTTCAGAAAGGGCTGCAATCAATGGTGCCAGTTTGGTTAACAACGACCATCCACAAGTTATAGAAATTTGGAACAATGTCTTCATGGAATTCAACAGGAAAGCTGATGGGTCACTTGAGAAATTACCTGCACAACACGTTGATACTGGAATGGGATTTGAACGATTGGTCAGAGCCATAGAGGGAAAAAGTTCCAACTACGATACCGATGTATTTGTTCCAAGTATTCAATTCATCGAGCAAAAAAGTGGTATTGCCTACACCTTTTCGGCTAGTCAATCGGATGTTGCCATGCGTGTCATTGCAGATCATATCAGGGCCATTTCATTTTGTATTGCAGATGGTCAGTTGCCATCAAACAATGGAGCGGGTTATGTTATAAGGCGAATTTTAAGAAGAGCTGTGCGTTATGGTTTCCAGTTTCTGAATTTCAAAGAGCCATTCTTAGACCAATTGTGTGGTTTAATTGCCGAGCACTTTAAAACGGTATTCCCAGAACTCCAATCACAAGTTCAATTTGTTAGTAAAGTGATTCGTGAAGAAGAACTCAGTTTTTTAAGAACACTTGAAAATGGATTGAAACGTCTAGACCAACTGATGGTTGGGCTCAAGCCTGGAGCCATGATTGATGGTAAAATAGTTTTTGAACTCAATGATACCTTTGGTTTTCCTGTTGACTTAACTTCATTAATTGCTCGCGAAAAAGGGTTCAATATAGATGAGTTAGGATACAAAGTTGCCTTGGAAGCACAAAAAAATCGTTCTCGCAAAGCAACCGAATTAACTACCGATGATTGGCAAGTTGTTGCTCCAGAAGAAAGTACTTTGTTTGTAGGCTATGATGCATTAGAAACCAATATTCAAATTCTAAAATACAGAAAAGTAAAAGCCAAAGGAAAAGATTTGGTGCAATTGGTTTTTAATACCACTCCTTTTTATCCCGAAGGGGGAGGGCAAGTTGGAGACATAGGTCAAATTAGCAACAACAATGAGACCATTCAAATTCTCAATACCGTTAAAGAAAATAACCTCATCATCCATTTAACGGATCAATTGCCTGTAGATCCAACGCAGCAGTTCCACGCAAGTGTCAATAGTCTTTCGAGAACTTTGTCTGAAAATAACCATTCGGCTACACATTTGTTACATGCTGCACTCAAACAAGTTTTAGGTAAACACATCGCACAAAAAGGGTCGTTGGTGAATGCCGATTATTTGAGATTTGACTTTTCTCATTTTGCAGCCATGACTGCCGAAGAATTGGCTAAGGTTGAACAATTAGTGAACCAAAAAATCAGGCAAAATATTCCGTTAAATGAACAAAGAAATGTACCTATTGAAACTGCAGAAAAAATGGGTGCAACCATGTTGTTTGGCGAAAAATATGGAGAACAAGTGAGGGTCATCACATTTGATCCAAACTACTCAATGGAATTGTGTGGAGGAACACATGTTAAACATACCGGACAAATTGGGTTGTTTAAAATTGTTTCAGAATCTGCAGTAGCTGCTGGTGTAAGAAGAATAGAAGCAGTTACAGCAAATGCTGCAGAGTTGTATATAACAGATTTAGAACAAAAGTTACACGCCTTACAGGCGGTTCTAAAAGGCAAAGACCTGGTTAAATCGGTTGAGCAATTATTGGCTGAAAAAACAGAACTGCTCAAGAAAATAGAACAATTTGAAAATGCGCATACACTTCAGCTAAAAGAAGCACTTAAAAAAGAAGTGACAGTCGTTGATGGTTTCAATTGCATTATCAGCTCAATGAATGTATCATCAGCTGAACAACTAAAAAATCTTTCCTTTCAATTAAAAGCAGAAGTGCCCAATTTGTTTTTTATGGCAGCTGCTAACATTTCAGGAAAACCACTTATCAGTATCATATTGGATGAATCTTTGGTGAAATCAAAACAAATGCATGCAGGTAATTTAATCAAAGAAGTGGCTAAATGCATTAAAGGTGGGGGTGGGGGACAGGATTTTTATGCCACAGCTGGAGGCAATGATATCAATGGTTTAAAAGATGCAATAGATTTGGTAAAACAAAAAATAAGTGTTTTTTAAAAAATATTGGAATTTTTTTTAAATTTTTCTAAATTAGAACATGGAAAATGAACTGTTGGTATTATTTAGTATTGCTTTTCTGCTCATTGCCTTCACATGGATTAGAAACAATGTGCGATTGAGTGAAAACTGCCCAAAATGTGGAAGCAATGTCCATGTGAAAAGGGTACCAAGAAGCTTTATTACTAAATATTTTTTATTCATGCTCAACACCAGAAGACTCAGGTGTGACAAATGTTGGAAGTTTTTCTACCAAATTTTTCCAGCTTAAATAACCTGTTTTTAATGGTCAATCAATAGAATCTTTGTATTCCAATTGCACTACGTGCAGCAGTAATTGTTTTATCGGCGCTTTCCGCTGCTTTGTCTTTACCCATTTGAGCTATTTTACTTAAATAAGCATCGTCTTCTAATATTGCAGTTATTTTTTCTCTGATTGGCGACAAGTAAATGATTAAATCTTCAGCCAATTGTTTTTTTAAATCGCCATACCTAATGCTACAGTCTGCATAGGCTTGTTTAAAATGTTCTAATGTACTTGACTGAGAAACCAAATGCATTAAATCAAATAAATTCTGAACGCCAGTACTTACTTCGCTATTGGGAACTTGAGGTCCTGAATCGGTAACTGCCCTAGATAGTTTTTTTCTTATTTCTTCGGGAGAATCAATGAGGTTAATGACATTGTTTTCTCCATCACTTTTACTCATTTTGCCACCACCTTGTAAGCCAGGT
Organism: Bacteroidota bacterium; assembly: GCA_947462865.1. Taxonomy (GTDB): domain Bacteria; phylum Bacteroidota; class Bacteroidia; order UKL13-3; family UKL13-3; genus CAISCU01. Next base: position 3,264 of record CANHRW010000091.1, read on the forward strand.
ATTTTAATCAATTCTTTGCCATAATTGAAAGCCTGTGGTTCTGGGAACAAATTGGTTTGATAAATTCTATTGAATCTGTTTCCAAAAGTTCTGGCCATTTCTAGGTGTTGTTCTTGGTCTTTTCCTACTGGTACCAAATCAGCTGCATGAATTAAAATATCTGCAGCCATTAAAACAGGATAGGTGAGCAGTCCTGCGTTGATATTATTGGGTTGGGTTCTGGCTTTTTCTTTAAAAGAGCTTACCCTTTCCAATTCACCCATATACGCATGCATGTTCAACAACAAATACAGTTCAGCTGTTTGAGGTAAATCACTTTGAATATACAAGGTGCTTTTTTCTGGGTCTAAACCACAAGCGAGGTATTCTGCCAATACCTGCTTTACACTTTGATGAAGGTCGGCAGGATTAGGATGTGTTGTCAATGAATGGTAATCTGCAATAAAAAAATAACAATTGTGGCTGTGCTGCATCTGAATAAAATTCTGAACCGCACCTAAGTAATTTCCTAAATGTAATTTTCCGGTTGGTCTGATGCCACTAACAACTGTTTTTCCTTGACTCATACATGCAATTTATAGGTTCAATTTTACTAAAAAAACTTTGAACTATAAACGATGCTTCAGAAATGATTAATATTAAGCTTGCTTTCCGGCTAATAAATACATGACGGCCATTCTAACGGCTACTCCATTTTCTACCTGATCTAAGATGATACTGTGTTTGCTATCTGCAACTGCACTGGTTATTTCTACCCCTCTGTTGATGGGTCCTGGATGCATGATTACAATTTCTTTGTTGAGTAAATGAAGTCTTTCTTCATTTAAACCATATAGCATACTGTATTCGCGTAAAGATGGGAAATTGTTTTGTTCTTGTCTTTCTAATTGAATTCTGAGCATATTGGCAACATCGCACCAATTCAAAGCTTTCATTAGGTCAGTTTCAACTTTTACTCCTAAAGATGCAATGTATTTTGGAATTAAAGTATTGGGGCCACAAACCATGACTTCTGCACCTAATTTTTTTAGGCATAAAATATTAGAAAGTGCAACTCTTGAATGGGCAATGTCTCCTACAATGACAATTTTTTTGCCTTTGATGCTGCCCAGTTTTTCTCTGATAGAATAGGCGTCTAGTAGGGCTTGTGTTGGGTGTTCGTGTGTACCGTCTCCTGCATTGATAATTGTTGCATCAATGTGTTTGGCTAAAAATACACATGCTCCCGGGGCCGGGTGGCGCATAACGACCATATCTACTTTCATGGCTAAGATATTCTTTACAGTATCTATGAGGGTTTCTCCTTTTGATACAGATGAAGATGATGCAGCAAAATTGATGATGTCAGCACTCAATCTTTTTTGGGCCAATTCAAATGAAATTCTGGTTCGGGTAGAGTTTTCAAAAAACACATTGGCAACAGTAACATCTCTCATGGAGGGTACTTTTTTAATGGGTCTGTTGATGATTGATTTAAAATTATCAGCTGTTTCAAAAACCAATTGAATGTCTTCAGTGCTGATTTCTTTGATACCCAATAAATGCTTTTGCGAAAATTGCTTCATGTTTGATTTAGAAGTTTCAATCGTTTGGTAATATGTATACAGTGTCTTTTTTGTGCGACTCTTTCCATTCAACTTTTACTTTGTCGTTTGAACGGCTATCTACTACAATGCCAGTATAGTCTGCCTGTATAGGCAAATCTCTGCTGTGTTGACGGTCAACCAATACCATTAGCTCAACCTTACTAGGCCTGCCAAAATCTGTAATGGCATCTAGAGCTGCTCGTATGGTTCGACCGGTAAACAAGACATCATCTATGAGTACAACGGTTTGGTTACTGGTGCTGAAATTAATTTTGAGTTCGCTCGGCATAATTTGTTCATTCCCTCTTCTGTAATCGTCACGGTAAAAGGCTATGTCGAGTTCGCCGTATTGGATATCTTGAACGCCAGTTAATTCTGTCAATCGAGCCAAAATTCTTCTAGAGAAAAAAACACCTCTTGGTTGCATACCAATAATGGCAACTTGTTTAAAGTTTCCATGTTTTTCTATCAGCTGGTGACAGAGCCGATCAATGGTAATCAGCAATTGTTTTTTCTCCAGTAGGATTCGTTCTTTCATTGCAAATTGGCTGTAGTTTTGAAATTCAAATATCCAAAATTGTAAGTAGAATTGTATTATTTTTCTTCACTGAGCTTTAAAATGCAATCAAATTCAGCTTGGCTGACAGGCATTACAGACAGGCGCCCTTGCCTAATCAGGCCAATTTGTTGTAAGGACTCTGTTTGTTTGATTTGTTCGAGTGTAACCGCTTTTTTTAAGCTTTTAAATGGTTTTAAATTAACCACTACCCAATTTGGGTCTGCTGTAGTTGGGTCTTGGTATGCTTCTTTGCTTACCTTTGCTATGCCTACAATTTCTTTGCCTTCATTGCTATGGTACCATAGCACGAGGTCACCCTTTTTCATACCTCTTAAATTGTTTCGGGCTTGGTAGTTTCTTACCCCATCCCAGAATGTTTCTTTGTCTTTTAAAAACTGTTCCCAGCTGTATTTAAACGGCTCAGACTTTACTAACCAATGATTCATATGCTATTCATATTAGGGCAAAAAAAATCCCAACCTAAGTTGGGATTTTTTAAGAATTATTTACCTTCAAGTTTGGCTTTTAATTCTGCCAGACCATCTACGTCAGCAAATGTTGATTTCTCATTGCTATCGTTTAGTTTCTTAGCAGCTTTTGAAGCTTTGTCTTTTTCGTTTTCCTTGCGTTTTTCATCAACTACTTTCTTTTCTACTTCTTCTTCTCTCCATAAAGCAGTGTGTGAAACAACAATGCGACGGTTTTCTTTGTTGAACTCAGTTACTTTTACTTGAATAACTTCGTCTTCTTTAGCCGTTTTCTTGTCTTCTTTTTGCAATTGTTTCAAAGGTGCATAACCTTCCACTCCATAAGGAAGCGCAATAATGGCACTCTTGTCTTCAATTTTAAGGATGGTTCCTTCGTGGATTGAACCAACAGCAAACAAGGTATCGAATGCTTCCCAAGGGTTTTCATCCAATTGTTTGTGTCCTAAGCTCAAACGACGGTTTTCTAAGTCAACTTCTAAAACCAATACGTCTAATTCTTGTCCAACTTTTACGAATTCGTTTGGATGTTTGATTTTCTTAGTCCAGCTCAAATCTGAAACGTGAACCAATCCGTCAACACCTTCTTCCAATTCAACAAACAAACCATAGTTGGTCATGTTGCGAACTGTACCTTTGTGGCGTGAACCAACAGGGTATCTATCTTGAATAGCAACCCATGGATCTGGTTTCAATTGTTTGATGCCTAAAGACATTTTTCTTTCGTCTTTGTCTAAAGTTAAAATCATTGCTTCCATTTCGTCACCCATTTTCAAGAAGTCTTGTGGGCTACGTAAATGTTGACTCCAGCTCATTTCACTTACGTGAATTAAACCTTCAACACCTGGAGCGATTTCTAAGAATGCACCGTAATCAGCAATGTTTACAATCTTACCTTTTACTTTGGCATTTACTTGTAATTCTTCTGATAAGCTATCCCAAGGGTGTGCACCCAATTGTTTCAAGCCTAAAGAGATACGTTTTTTCTCATCGTCAAAATCAAGTACTACTACATTGATTTTGTCGTCTAATTTCAATACTTCCTCAGGATGGTTGATACGGCCCCATGAAATATCTGTAATATGTAACAATCCGTCAACACCACCTAAATCGATGAACACACCAAAAGAAGTCATGTTTTTAACAGTTCCTTCCAATACTTGTCCTTTTTCTAATTTAGATAGGATATCAGATTTTTGTTTTTCAATATCTTCTTCAATCAATACTTTGTGAGAGATCACCACGTTTTTGAATGAATGATTTACCTTAACCACTTTAAATGGCATTGTTTGACCTACATAAACATCGTAGTCTTTGATAGGCTTGGTGTCAATTTGTGAACCAGGTAAGAATGTGTCAATACCCATTACATCCACAACTAAACCACCTTTTGTGCGGGTTTTTACATACCCTTGTACAATTTCGTCATTCTCATGAGCAATTAGAATGTTTTCCCATGCGCGTTCTGAAACTGCTTTTTTGCGAGACAAAATCAGTTGTCCGTTAGGATCTTCTTTTGTTTCTAACAAAACTTCTACCACGTCACCTGCTTTTAATTCAGGCATGTCACGAAATTCTGTGCGTGCAATTAAACCATCTGATTTAAAACCGATGTTCAATACCACTTCTTTTTCAGTAAAACCTACTACTGTTCCTTTAACGATTTCTTTTTCGTTGAAAGCGTTCAAGGTGTTTTCATAAAGGCTGCTGAGTTTTTCGTACTCGTCTTTAGAGTACCCACCGAAACCGGCGTTGTCTAAACTCCAATCGAAATCCATTTCGGGAGCTTTAGCTGTTTGATTTTTGTTTTCTGTCAATTTAATTTATCTCCTTTCGCTTAAAAAAGCTTGCAATCTTACAGCTTTTTCAAAACAAAAGCAAAGAAATTCAGTTCTTTAGCCGTTTTTTTACTGAAATTTATTGAATTGACCGTAGGTGCAGCATTTTCATGGCAAAATGGCCTTATTGTGATACTTTAACCA
>CANHRW010000092.1 GCA_947462865.1 Bacteroidota bacterium
AAAAATAACCATTCAACAATTATACAATCCTGAAAATTGGCTCAAATGGAAATGGTTATCACTCAAAAACCTCTTGGCTAAATTAACCGGAAGCATTCATTGATACATAGGCAATACACGCATGGCTTTCATGAATCTTTTTTGGTAGTATACGGCAGACAATCTGTCAATTCTAACTCCAGCACTGGTACTTGAATGAATAAACTGAATGTCATCTCCTTTATTAGAAATGACAATGCCAACATGACCAATTCTTTTACTCCTTCGGTTTCTGCTTCTAAAAAATAACAAATCACCTTTGTCTATTTGTTTTTTGGAAATTTGTATGCCATTTAAACTTTGACCTGCAGATGTATGAGGGAGTTTTATTCCAATTTGTTTAAAAACAACTAAGGTAAAACCGCTACAATCAAACCCTTTTTTGCCAGTTCCTCCTCTGGCATAGCGGTCGCCGATGTATTGGAGTGAAATATTTAACAAGCTATCTGCCAGTGATTTACGACCAATTTTAGGTTTAAAGTTGTTGGTCTGAGGTATCGAATCTCTGAACAAGCTAGAGAGCATAATGGCTGTATCCGACTTAAAAGCCTGAGAAACAGCAATTTTTGAAACCCACAGGCAACAAATTAAGCAAACAATATGTTGTATTTTAAACTTCAATTGATGTAAAAATATTTCATTTCAGTCAAAATAAATAGCTTATCATTGCAGTTAGCTAACTATGAGGTATTTCGGAATTATAATTTTACTGCTGAGTTTGTCATTAGGTGCTTGTTCCAATAAGTACCAAAAAACACTTAAAAATTCAGACAACAGAGCTAAACTCGAGTTGGCAGACTATTATTTTAAAAAGAAAGATTTTTTGAGAGCACAAAGTTTATACGAACAAATAGAAGATGTTTACTATGGTACACCCACAGCTGAACATGTACTGTATAACAGTGCCGCTTGTAATTTTGGTCTCAAACAATATGCGCTGGCTGGTTTTCAATATAAAACTTATTTTGAAACCAATGCTACCAATGATAAAGCAGAAGAGGCACTTTACATGAATGCTTATTGTGCTTTTTTAGAATCTCAAGAACCTGAATTGGATCAAACAGACACTTACAAAGCCATAGAAACATTTAAAATATTTATCAATATTTATCCAGAAAGTAAATATGTCAATGAATGCAATGTGTTTTTGGATCAGCTCAGAGAAAAATTATCTCTAAAAGCATATAGAAATGCCAAATTGTATTTTGACATGAGCGAATACAAAAGTGCATTGGTTGCATTGAATAACTTGCTCAAAGATTATCCGGAATTGTCTCAAAAAGATGAAGTAGATTTTTTAATTGTCCAAGCCAGTTATTTGCTTGCAGTCAATAGTATCCCTGAAAAACAAATTGAGCGGTACCAACTTACCGTTAATGCTTTTGAGAACTTTAAGGAAAACCATACCGAAGGAAACAAATACATGAAAGATGCGCAAAATATTTATGAAAAATCGCTTGCTGCATTAAAAAGATTAAATAAACAAAACAGTTAAATACAATTAATTACTATCAACATATGGCTATCAATTATCAAAACGTTCCAAACACTACCATTCCAAGAGATTTTAGAAAATTGGAAAAGGAAACTGCAAATTTGTATGAAAGCATTGCTATTATTTCTAAAAGAGCCAACCAAATTGGCGCTCAAATGAAAGAAGAATTGCACGCCAAATTAAACGAGTTCAACAACGACAGCGATACTTTAGAAGAAGTATTTGAAAACCGTGAACAAATTGAAATCAGTATGTTCTATGAAAGATTGCCTAAGCCAACTTTAATAGCTACTGAAGAATTCTTAAACGAAAAAATTTACCACAAAAATCCTGAGAAAGAAAAAAGGATTGCTGAAGGCGGTACTATCTAATGCATACTTCCATGTTGGAAGGTAAAAAAATTTTATTAGGTATAAGCGGGAGCATAGCAGCATATAAGTGCGCTGCTATGACCCGCTTATTTGTTAAGGCAGGTGCTGAAGTACAAGTGCTCATTACTGCAAATGCTGCTGATTTTGTAAGCCCATTGACTTTAGCTACACTGAGTAAAAATCCCGTTCACAGCCAGTTTGTTAAAAACAATCAAGGCGAATGGACCAACCATGTAGAATTAGGCTTGTGGGCTGATCTATTCATCATAGCTCCTTGTTCTGCAAACACCTTATCAAAAATGGCCAATGGCATTTGCGACAACCTGTTATTAGCTACCTACTTATCGGCAAAATGTCCTGTTTTTTTTGCCCCTGCTATGGATTTAGACATGTATTTACATCCTAGTACCCAAGCCAATATTCAAAAAATAATTGGTTATGGCAACACCTTTATTGAGCCTAACGCAGGAGAACTCGCCAGTGGTTTAGTTGGGCCCGGTAGGATGGCTGAACCTGAAGAAATCTTCGAAAAAACACAAGCCTTTTTTAATCATTCTCTGCCTTTAAGAAATTTAAACGTTCTCATTACCGCAGGTCCAACCTACGAAGCCATAGACCCTGTGAGATTTATTGGTAACAACAGTAGTGGCAAAATGGGTTTTGCAATTGCGGAAACATTTGCAAATGCTGGCGCCCATATCAATCTTGTTTGTGGCCCAACTCATTTAAAAATAAACCATCCCAACATCAAAAGAATTGATGTGACATCAGCAGCTCAAATGCACCAAAATGTGATGGCAAATTATACCAATGCAGATGTAGTTGTCATGAGTGCCGCTGTGGCTGATTTTACACCTGTTCAAATAAGCTCAGAAAAAATTAAAAAACAAGGAACTGATTTGCAATTATCGCTGACCAAAACAACAGATATTCTTGCAGAATTGGGTAAAAATAAAACTAAACAAATATTAATTGGGTTTGCACTAGAAACCAATAACGAAGAGGCTAATGCTTTAGAAAAATTAAAGAGAAAAAACTTAGACCTTATTGTTCTCAATTCACTCCAAGATAAAGATGCTGGTTTTGCAGGAGAAAACAACAAAGTAACTATATTTGAGAAAACGGGTAAAAAAACAGCTTATGAACTCAAAACAAAAAATGCTGTAGCCCAAGATTTGTTGAAACATTTAATACAATTGCTTCATGCATAAATTGTTTAGCTTAATTTGCTTGGTTCTTCTGATTGTTAATCCTATCAAAGCGCAAGACTTTTACTGCAGAGTGCGTATCAATGATGCACAGGTTCAAATATCTGACAAATCTATTTTCAGGTCATTGGAGAAAAGAATGCAAGAATTCATGAACAATACCAAATGGACGGGAGAAGTGATACAAACTGTTGAAAAGCTCGATATGAATATCGAAATTATTTTAACTGCTTATGACCAAAGTTCATATGAATACCAAGCATCTGCAATTATTCAAACCCGAAGAACCATTTACGGAACTAATTATTCGAGTACCATCTTCAATTTCAATGATGAAAATTTTGACTTTAAATACCAAGAACAAGACAATTTAGAATTTCAAGACGGAAGTTATTTGGGCGACTTGAGTGCTTTGTTAGGGTTCTATGCCTATTACACGCTTGGTCTCGATTACGATACTTTCGGAGAAGAAGGTGGTAATCAATTGTTCAATAAGGCGCTTCAAATTGCAAGTTTGGCAGAACAAAGTAGTGGAAGAGCGGGTTGGAAACCATTCGAAAAAACCATTCGTACACGCTACAATTTAATTGACAATGTTCTCAATGATAGATTCAAGCCTTTGCGCAAGGCATATTATCTTTATCACAGGCAAGGTTTAGACCAAATGACCAAAGACGCAAACAAAGGCAGAAAACAAATTTTCTTAGCACTAGAACAAGTTAAAAAAGTTTTCAAAATTGCACCGAACACTGTTATGTTATTGGTTTTTTTTGAAGCCAAAAGCGATGAATTGGTAAATATATTTAAAGGCGGAGACGAAATAGACAAGCCAAAAGCAATTGCGTTGTTATCAGAAATCAATGTAGCCTATTTAAATAAATACGAAAAAATTAGAAATTAATACCATGAATAATCCTACTCCCAACCATTTACCACATGATGAAAAACATTTCACTGGCAGTGAAATGGTGAGAGACATTGTTATTGGCATGAGCGATGGCTTAACTGTTCCATTTGCACTTGCTGCTGGTTTAACTGGTGCTGCGGCACATAATGTAACTTTAGGTAATGGCATCATAGTTACAGCCGGTTTAGCAGAAATTGTAGCCGGTTCAATTGCCATGGGATTGGGAGGTTATTTAGCGGGGAAAACTGAAATAGACCATTACAACAGTGAATTAGAAAGAGAATATTATGAGGTTGACCATTATCCTGACAAAGAAAAAGAAGAAGTGAGAGAAGTTTTTGAAATGTATGGATTGAAACCTGAATCGCAACAACTTATTGTAGATGAATTAGCCAAAGACAAAGAAAAGTGGGTGCAATTTATGATGCGTTTTGAATTGGGTCTTGAAAAACCAGATATCAATAGAGCTAGAAAAAGTGCCTTAACAATAGGCATTTCATACATCGTTGGTGGCTTTGTTCCTCTGACTCCTTATTTTAGTTTTTTTACCGACAATCCTAAAGATGGATTTCTTTATTCTTGTATAGTTACTGCATTGAGTTTGTTTGTATTTGGCTTTTTCAAAACAAAAATTATTGGGCAACCACCTTTAAAGGGAGCCTTAAAAATATTATTGATAGGTGCTTTAGCAGCTGGATCAGCCTATTACATTGCTCATTTATTCAATTAAATTAGTACACAATTGAAAGCATTTAAACACATTGCTTCTGGGCTTATCATTTTTCTACTATTGTGTAGTAGTCAGCTATTGAAGGCACAAGACCAAGAAATTGGGAGACTCAACAACGGAGTCTATGAACTTTCTAACCACTCTGATGCTATTCAAAAAGCCATTGAATGGACATTCAAAGACGGGAGTAAAGTCATTGACTTAAAAATTGAAGAACTCAACCAACAAATTTATTTAACAGCCAATTGCCTGTTTCAAGGGAAGAAAAGAATGCTTGCTGTTGAATTGGATCAAAAAGGCAATTTTTTTGTACTCAAAGAAGATGGTTTTATCAAAACCTGTTCAGCATTTGCATGTGAAAACTGTAAATTCTTTTTTGAACAACACAAAATTGTTGCATGTAAATGTGAAGAATCAGGCACCATCAGTAACCATTGTAGGTTCAAAACTTTTCCAACCACCCAATTGATTCAAAACTACCAAAGGGCATTGCGCCTTAAAAATTCAGATTAAACTTTTCAATCAATCAACATGAAAAAACACTTGCTGTTTGGCTTACTCTTTGTAATGGCCACTCAACTTATTGCACAAAACAACAACATGCTGAGCATAGAAAAATTATGGCAACTCAAACGTTTGAGTGAGCCTACGCCCTCACCAGATGGAACAAAAGTACTTTATGGGGTAAAGTCTTATGATATTGGTTTAAATAAAGGTACAAATCTCATTTATCTACAAAGCTTAAATGATGGAAAAACAAGCTTGTTAACAACCGAAATACAAAATGCATACAGTGCCAAATGGAGTCCTGATGGGTTATCTGTTACTTTTTTATCAAATACCAAAGAAGGTCCGCAACTATTCAGAACTGAGCTGAAACAGTTGCATACCGAACAACTTACCCATGTGAAAGGCGGAATTGGCACTTATAAATTTGCTCCCGATGGCAAACATTTGGCCTATACAGCAGAAACTAAATTAGACAAAACTACCCAAGAAATTTATCCTGATTTAGACAAAACCAGTGGTAAAGTCATTGAGGGTTTGTTATACAGACATTGGGATACTTGGCATGATGGCACTTACAGCCATTTATTTGTTGTAGCAGTTGAAAATGGCCTACCTACAGCCAATGCAATAGACCTTATGCAAGACGAAAAATATGATTGCCCACTCCAACCACATGGTGGCGATGACGATTATTCTTGGAGTCATGATGGCAGTAAAATAGCCTTTGTGTGCAAAAAGGAAACAGGAACTGCTGCAGCTTTTTCAACCAACAGCGATGTATTTGTTTACCGATTAAAAGACCAGGACATTTTGAATGTTTCTAGAAAAAACAAAGGTTATGACAAACAACCTGAATTTTCGCCTGACGACAAACAATTGTTGTGGTTGAGCATGAGCACGCCTGGCTATGAAAGCGATAAATCAAACATCAAAGTATATCTATTTGAAGGCATAGATGGAGGCGTTAAAGGGACTATTAAATCTCAAGTAGAGCCCGTTAAAACACTCACTGCACAATTTGATTATACTGTTGAACATGCCAGCTGGATTGACAACCAAAAAATTGCTTTCATTGCAGTAAAAGATGGCTGTAAAAACTTATACACTTACAATCCAAAATCAACTGTAGACAATGGCATTTTAGCTTTAAGTACTGGCATACAAGATTTCAATAGTTTGGCTATAGCAGGTATAAAAAACAACTATTTATTGGCCTTGAGAAGCCGAATTGATCAACCAGCAGAACTCTTTAAAATTGAGTTGGGTAATGGAAAACAAACCCAAATCAGCCATGTAAACCAAGATTTATTGGCAACAGTGCAAATGGGTAAAGTTGAAAAAAGATTGATCCCTGCTACTGATGGAAAAAACATTTTAACTTGGGTTATTTACCCTCCTGATTTTGACCCTAAAAAAACATACCCTACCCTATTGTATTGTCAAGGAGGCCCACAAAGCCCAGTTTCTCAAGGGTTCAGTTACCGTTGGAATTTTCAATTAATGGCAGCAAAAGGTTATATCGTTGTGGCACCAAACCGTAGAGGCTTACCTGGTTTTGGTTCAGAATGGAACGATGCCATTACTGGCGATTATGGAGGCCAATGCATGCGTGATTATTTAAGTGCAATTGATGCTGTAAGTAAGGAGCCTTTTGTAAACAAGGAAAAATTAGGAGCAGTTGGTGCGAGTTTTGGGGGGTATAGTGTGTATTGGTTAGCGGGCAATCACCAAAATAGGTTCAAAGCATTCATTGCGCATTGTGGCATGTTTAATATGGAAAGCTGGTATGGCAGTACTGAAGAAATGTTCTTTGCGCAACACGACAACAATGGCCCTTATTGGTACCAAAACAAACCTTCAAATTTTGATGCTTCGCCACACCGTTTTGTTCAAAACTGGAACACCCCTATTTTGGTCATCCACAACGAAAAAGATTACAGAGTGCCCGTTACCCAAGGCATGGAAGCATTTACCGCTGCCCAAAGTATGCAAATTCCAAGTAAGTTTTTGTATTTCCCTGACGAGAACCATTGGGTTACCAAACCACAAAACAGTGTATTGTGGCAACGGGTATTTTTTGAATGGCTCGACCAATGGTTGAAAACACCTACTAAGTAATTGGGCTTTACCTACACTCTTATTGAACATCTTCCTTTACAAAACAGAACTTAGGTTCTGTTTTTTTTGCATCCAAAATTCATGAAACAAAAAATTAAAATTAAACAATATTTGACAAAAGAATATTTTTTTATTCTTTTTAATAATTATATTTGATATACATTAATTAACTTTAAAACATGAAACAATTTAACAATTTAATTATCGCTTTAACTACCCTAATGGTGGTATCTTGTAGTACAGAAAGACACAATCAATTCACAAAGATTCGTGTAGACAAAAACAAAGAAATTACAAGTACCAACTTAAAAAATCGTATTAAAAATACTGAAAACAACTTTTCAAAAGATTTTAATAAAAACAATCCGTCACAGTTAGAGTCATCTA
>CANHRW010000093.1 GCA_947462865.1 Bacteroidota bacterium
TACTACCACTTGACCAAAATGCCAAAATTCTTTTAAATCTCCTTCATTTCTCCCTTTTGCATGTTCTTTGCCAAAACTGGTATAACCTCTTTGTCCGGCTAAACCCGGAATCTCATAGTTCAATTTAATGGCATCGTCTAAAGAAAAGAAATCTTTGCAAGCTTTGTACAAATCGTTGCTGGTTTGCTCAGATAAAAAATGACCTTTGACGGCCACAAAACCTATGTCTTCGTAAGCTTTACCTAGAGCTTCAACAAAGGCATTTTTTTTAGCAGGGTCGTTACTTAAAAAATCGGCTAAATCTACTGAAGGAATCATAACTTTTTTTTGTGAATATAAGACAAAATAAAAAGCAAAAAAATTGATTTTTATTGGTATTTAAATGAATTCGACTTTTTAAATAAATCTACAAAGTGATCAAATTCTTTCCTGTAAAACAAGCCAATTCCAGAGGTTGTAATGTTTCGACTATAAATTAAATCAAAACCCATTTTATTAAAAACCTTAGCCTTTAGATGTCCGTTCTTTTTGAAATTATAGGTGGCCGCAAAATTATTTTGAGAATTGTCTGTTGCAAAAGAGCCCTGTAGTTCAAGCCTGTTGTCTAAGAACCGTCTAGAGGCAGAAAGTAAAGCAGCTCTTCCTCTACTTGGATCTGTGGCATTCAACATATCAACAGTTAAATCAATTTCAGGATCTAACTTACTTAATAAACTAGCAGCTTGTTTAGACAACAAATCAGAAACTGTTTGTGTACTTAATGAACCCGCCAAACTATTGTTAGAATTATTAATAGGAATAAACTTACCGGAGATAAGCAAGAATACAATCTGTTGGGTCATTAACTCAGGCTCTTTCCTAAAATTACTCAAAACCGCATTTAACTCGGAAGCAGATGAGCCATTTAAATTGTTTTGCATATCAGGGAAATTTAAATCAAAACCAATATTGGGTTTGTCTACAGTACCTTTAATTTGAATCAAGCATTCTACGGGAACCCTTCCATTAGGGTCAGTAGAACCCGTTGTGTTGACCAACTCATTAATGGTTGTTCTGAGCTTATAAACTCCCAAAATATCTAATTTACCAGTCATAGGATCTCCATCCCATGCTATGGTGCTGCCTTGTTTTAAATTAAATTTCTTAGCCACAACATTCATTGCGCTCAATCGGTATTCTCCCTCTGTCAATTCATATTTACCATTTAAGAAAAAATTTCCTTGTGGTGTATAATTGAGAACCATATTGCCTCTTCCTCTTGCCTTGATATGGTCGTCAGTTTGGTCGCCAAATACCAACTGAGCTTCAGCATCAGGTGTTGCTTCAACAGCCAATCTAATTCCAAAACCAAATGGTATATGCGTAGCTTGTACATGTTCTTCAAACAGGGTATCTCTACTCGTAAAATGTAAGAAACTTTCGCCATTCTCAGATTCACCACCAAAAGGGTTAATGACTAACTGAGTATTTTTATCAGTTACTGCTTTCACCTCCATCATCACATTGTTGGTATTACCTGTAATACTTGCATTGCCTGTTGCATAAACATTCCCATAGAACAAACTATTGTCTGACGCTGTTGTATTTAAACACTGAAATTTTTGGAACTGATTGATTTGAATATCGTATTGCCATTGGCTGAAGCTATTGAATTTAATCCCCCCTGTTACCATTGCTCTGTGGTTATTTTTATCCAGTATATTAAAAGGATTAAACGTAATCGTTTGCTCGTTAAAACGCAACAAGGCTTTTGGTATTTGATATGTAGTTTGTAAAAAATCTATTTTAAATTTGGCATCAGATAACTCAAGTTGACCAGTTAGTTTCGGATGATCAATGGTGCCATTTAATTGGGCATTTAAGTCGGCTGTTCCTTCATAAATAGTAACATACCCTTTCATAAAAGTTTGAAATGGACGAATCGGCGATTGGGCAAAACTCATGTTAAAATCTAAGGCCTCTGTTTGTAAGTTTAATTTACCAATTGCTTTTAAATTTTTAAACTTTCCTGACTTAGCATATACGCTCAATAAAAGCTCTTGTTCACTTTCTCCATAGGCTGTATTCAAGAAAATATCCCCTATGGTATCTTTGTCAATAGCAAACGAAGACAAGGCTATATCCCCAATAAATAAATCATGATTTTCTTGGTATTTAAGCGTTAATAAACCATTAATAAATCCGCCAAATTCAACATTTAAACCAGGAATAAATAAGGCAATACCATTCACATTTACTTCATTAAATTTGGCAGTAATGTTTTTGAATGGGGCTAAAAATTCATAGTAGCCATCAATAGCAATCAATTGCAATTGGTTATTAAATATGAGCTGATTGAAAGTTACTTTTTTAGGATCCATTACAATGGCTGCATGTTTGTTAAGCTGCCACTGTTGTGCCCCTTTCCATAGTTTACTCTGCAAGTTGTTCAAGGTGACAATTTGATTGGGCTCAAAAACCACCGCTTGATTGAAATCAAAACAAATGAGTCCAGATGAATCAGTTGCAGAAAGTAGAAACTCGCCATTTTTTTGATTGGCTTTGAAAACCAATTTTCCTTTACCAATTAGAAGCGAATCTTTATTTCCAATAAATGCATAATCAGCATTTAGCTGAAGTCCTTTCATTGAAGAACTGTTACATTGTATGCTTGCTTTCTTGATTGTAAACGCATTGTAGCGTAATTTGCCAATTGATGCGCTCACCTGCATCTTTTTTTCCAAATCATGCATAGAGGCATCTAGTTTCAACTGATTTATTTCAACACCTTCGGTAAAAAAAGGCAAAATATTATTGGCATTTTTAACCTCTATATGTAGCTTGAACTGTTCTTTAACTGCATTGTAATTTGGGTAAGATGGAAAATAATCAGGAACAATTTCAGACAATAAATTAGTTATTTGTTTTTGCAAATGATCAAAATCAAAATGGCCTTGAATTTTAGCATTGAAGTCATCGCTTTTTAAGGCAATAGACTTTTCTGCACCTTGTATGGATGTCAATTCAAAATGATTGACCTGATACAATTTCTTAGCCCTTTCGTAATGCAATTGGTTCAGTTGAATGGTTCCGTTGTTTTCATCGAAATCTTTAAAGTGAAAATCCGCTTGAACTTTTACGCCAAAATGTTTTACAGATTTATACCAGTTTAAAGCATCTAAATTTGCACTTTTAACAAAGGCATTTAAGCCCAGGTACTTATAGGGTCCTGTTAACTTAATTGTAGAATTAGCTGTTAAATCTAAACAAGAATCTACAATTCGAATGCCTAAATTTAATTGATCTTTTTGTGTTTTACCATTTAATTCAATAGCTGCATACGTGTAATTATTCAAATAAAATTGACTGGCTTTAATTTTAAAAGTATTGTCAAGGTTAATAAAATCAAACCCTTTTCCGTCGATTTCTGCATTTAAATTGAGCTTACCAAAAAGCTGATTATTGAGCAAATTCCCAATATTAAATTGAGCCAATTGAAAACTACCTTTGTAACTGCTTTGCATGACATTGTCAGTTAACTTCATGTTTAAATCTGTATGTATAGAACCACATGTTGTACTTAAGTCTCCATAAGTTACAAAGTCTTTGTAAAAACCAGTAAAGCGCCCTTGGTAATGCATGGTTCCCAAATTGGCTAACAATTCTGGTAAATCTACCCCTGAAATGGTTCTCAGATCTTTTAAGTCGCTTGAGGCATCTGTCACATCAATATCCATAAACATATTGTCTACATCGGGTAAGCCTATTAAATGTATGTCTCCTTTAAATGTAGTTGCATTGCCATGATTGGCTCTTATTTGTTTGATATTTAAATCAGCCAATGGACCTTTTGCTTTTCCACTAACGATGGCTTTGTAATCAAATTCTTTTAAAAATGGTGCAAAAAAAACAATGTCTTTAAAATCAACATCACTCTCTTTTAAACGAATATCAAATTTCACTTTGTTCACAAAATCCATGTAATCATCCCAACTAGAACAGTCCATACTAAAATAGTTTTGAAACTGACTGTATTTTGTTTTCATGTCCAAATTACTAAAACGAATGGTGGTTGGCGAAACAGTAGCTACTGACTCCATGCGCTTAATTTCAAAACCAGATTGTTCTTTTAAGCTAAACTGATGCATATCAAAATGCAAAGAATCATTGATAATCTGAAACCTCCTAGACCTAAAATTGACATCACTTACATGCATGTTAAACGGATCAAAACCTGATTCATAAAACACCTCTGTTGAATCTACCAAATCAAACCGCGAATTGGTACATTCTAAATCACGCAATTCTAAAACAAAGGGAATTGGACTCGGTGGTGCAGTAGTGTCTATTGCATTTAAAAAACCATCCATTGCATCTACCCCAAAATAATTGTCTTTATAGGTATTGATTTTACATAATCCTTGATCAACCAATACATGATTTAAGATAAATTGAGTGCTGTCTAAAGTAATTCCTGCTAAATTAAACTGAATCCTACCCGCATAAAATAAGGTATCTTGCCTATTGTCGCCATACAATACATTTCTTAAAGAAAAATAAGACCAACCATCATAACTGATTTCACCGATAGAAATTTGTGTTTTAAATTTCTCGTTTACATAAGATGATGCTTTTGTGGTGATATAGTTTTGAAAGAAAGCGCTGCTAAATAATAAATACAAGAGCATGCCCAAACCAAAAAGTATGGCCGAAATGATATACGTTATTTTTAGTATTTTTTTTATCACTTAGTTGTAGCTTTGTAGACAGGTATGTTAAGCCAATCTACACATCAGTTTCCTGTCAAAGATAGGATAATTCTTGCTATTGAGTCATCTTGTGACGATACTGCAGTTGCAATCATAAAAAATGGCAAAATCATCTGCAATCTGGTGGCAAATCAGTCGGTGCATGAACAATATGGCGGAGTAGTTCCTGAATTGGCAGGTAGAGCACACCAACAACATTTAATTCCTTTGGTAGTTGCAGCATTTCTAAAAAGTGGCATTTCTAAAGAGACACTCAGTGCAGTGGCATTTACAAAAGGCCCAGGCTTAATTGGATCATTAATGGTCGGATGCGCCTTTGCCAAATCAATGGCTCAAAGTTTAAACATTCCATTGATTGGAGTGAACCACATGCAAGCACATATTTTGGCTCATTTTATAGATGAACCTGTTCCTTCATTTCCATTTTTATGTTTAACAGTAAGTGGTGGACATACCCAATTGGTATTGGTGAAAGGCTATTTTGAATTTGAAACAATAGGCAAAACCATAGACGATGCTGCTGGAGAAGCATTTGACAAATCTGCTAAACTCCTTGGATTACCTTATCCTGGTGGCCCATTGATAGACCAATATGCAAAAGAAGGCAACCCGCATCAATTTGAATTCCCAATATCTGATTTGCCAGAATTTGACTTTAGTTTCAGTGGACTTAAGACAGCTATACTTTATTTCTTGAGAAGAGAAATCACTAACAATCCGAATTTTATCACTGAAAACTTGGCCGATTTGTGCGCCTCTATTCAACACAGCATTGTCAAACAACTGCTCAAAAAATTAAAACTAGCAGCCAAACAATACCAATGCAATCAATTGGCATTGGCAGGTGGAGTTTCAGCAAATAGTTTACTCAGAAATGAATTGATGGTTCTGTGTGATCAACAAAAATGGACAGCATTTATACCTGCATTTGAATATTGTACCGACAATGCAGGAATGATAGCAAAGACTGCAGACATTCAGTTCAAGGAAGGTTTATTTGAAACAATGGATACCACCCCATTTGCTAGGCATTAAAATTACTTTTTAACATAGAATACAAAGCCGCCTTTTTGATACAGTTGTACAAAATTCGTATCAATAGCTTGTTCATTTCCTTGTTTGCAAACCAAATACATTGGTTTAGTAAGAGACCCATTGTAATTGAATCCTTTTGAGGTTGTAATGGCATGTTCAGGACTTACTTTTGCATAGAAATAATGCGCATAACTTTTAAATCCAACGGTTTCTATGTAGCAATCTTCTTTGGCTTTTTGTTCATAAAACTCAATGGCTGCCCCTTGAGTATATTGCTCTATTTTAGGTACGATTAAACGCAGCACCACCGGAATAAAAAACGAAAGAAAAAATAACAATAAAAATGCCGCATTGATCAATTCTTTTTTGAGTAGTTTAATGAAGAATACAACCGCAACACCAATAAAGAACAAACCTGGCAAAAACTCCATTCCATTCCAAGTACCAGTGATAGATAAGTTCCCTTTGGCAAAATTATCTTCAATTAAAGGGATGAGTTTGTATTTAAATGAATCTACAAAAGGTAAAACTACAAACAGCATTGCAATGCTGATAGCCAAGAGAAATGCAAGTGTTTTTTGCCAAAAAGGCATGGTTTCTTTTTGGTTTAAATAAGCCAACAATTGTTTTGCAGCAAAAAAAGCAATTGGCAAGTAACACAAAGAACTGTAATGTACTATTTTGGTTTTCACAATACTGAATAAAATCAATACTACCCAAAATTGAATGAACAATAGCATTGTCCACGTATGGTTGATTGAGGGTTCATTCGATGGCTTTTTAACCAATTGCTTCAATGCAAAAATAGAGGATGGAAACGCGCCAACTAACAAAACCAAAGCGTGGTAATAAACAGGTTGACCATGACCCGCAACTGGATTTAAAAACAAGTCGGCTTGGTATTTCACAAACTCTAATAAAAAAGTTGGCCCGTGATTGAGCATTTCTAAACCAAACCAAGAGGCAGCAACTACAAATGCCGAAACTGTTGCTAAAAGTAGATGCTGTAAACTCAAAATAGCAGAGAATTTTTGTAAGGCCCAATAAACCAAGACCACTAAGCCTATTACTATCAAAGCTACAGGACCTTTAGTAACAATTGCCAAGCCAATAAACAGGCCAATATAAATGGCATACTTAAGCGCTCTTTCATTGATGAGGTAGCAATAAAACTGATATACCGCCAAAAAAACAAAAAGGTTATATAACGGATCTATAATGCCTGTTTTAAAATACAAGTGAGGTGTAAATGAACCCGTAACAAACAATACCCATAAAAACCCAAACGTTCGTCCATGAATTTTCTTACCAATAGAAAAAACCAATACCAAAGTAATGATACCAACAATTGCATTTGGGAAACGCGCAGCAAATTCATTTACCCCAAATAATTTCATAGACAATACTTGACACCAGAAAAACAATGGAGGTTTTTCCATAAATGGCTGGTAATTGATTTGTACTGCTTGGTAATTACCCGTAACAAGCATTTCTCTAGCTGATTCGGCAAAATTGATTTCGTCCCAATCAAACAAGTGTACAGCATTTAAAAATGGAACAAATAGTATGACACCCCAAAGTACTACAAACCAAGTATCAAATTTTTTAATGACATTTAATATCATGACTGTTTGTGAATTGAAAAAATGGCTTTGTCTTTGAGCCAGTAATACAATAAAATTGAACTCAATACTCCTATAAATGAACCTGCGAGTACATCAATTAAATAATGTTGTAACAAATATACACGGGTTAAACCCGCTGTTAGTGCAATTAAAAAAAAGAGCACCTGAAATGGTGATTTTTGAAAACACAATGACAGCATACTACACAATGCAAATACAGAAGTGGTATGTCCAGAAGGGAAACTATTGTGTGAATGCATGGTAACACCTTCTATGAAATGAACTAAATTGGTCTGTTGAAAAA